>CAKTKF010000022.1 GCA_934569215.1 uncultured Oscillospiraceae bacterium | reverse complement strand
ATGTTGCTGCGGATGTCCCCCGCGAACAGGAACACATCCTGGAGCATCTGGCCGAAGTGGCTGCGCAGAGAGGCAATCTTGATGTGCCGGATATCGATGCCGTCGATCAGAATTTGTCCCTTCTGAATGTCGTAGTTCCGGCAGATCAGGTTCAGAATGGTGGACTTTCCGGAGCCGGTAGCCCCCACAAAGGCCACGGTCTGCTTGGGATACACATGGAAGGAAACACCCTTCAACACCCACTCGCCGGGATTATATGCAAACCACACGTCCCTGAACTCAATTTCGCCCTTGATTTCCTTCAACTCGATGGCGTCCGGCTCGTCTACCACCTCAGGGACCATATCCAGAATGGTGAAGATCTTCTCCGCCGCGGCGAAGGACTGCTCCAGCATATCAAACTGCTCGGCCAGAGCCTGGATGGGGTTAAAGAACCGGGAGATATACATATAGAAAGCGACCACCGTCTCGCTGGTAATGGTCTGCCCCAGGAAGGTTGTGTCCTTGATGTAGCCCTTGCAGCCGATATAGAACAGGAACAGGTTGGAGGTGACGAACAGCATATACACCATGGGTCTAAAGATGCCGAAGACGAACATCCGGTTCATCTTGGTCTTCTCCAGGCGCTTGCTGCGAACCAGAAACTCGTCCATTTTCCGCTGCTCCTGGTTGAAGATCTGGGTGACCTTCATGCCGGAGAGGTTCTCGGACAGGTAGGTGTTTACATCCGTCCGGGCGTTGTTGACCGTGCGGTGGACATGGCGGGAGAATTTCTGGAAGATAATGGTAAAAATCACCAGGAACGGCACAAAGCACAGCACCATCAGCGTCAGGGCGTAGTTCAGGATCAGCATGGCCGCCAGCACGCCGATGATTACCAGGGAGTTCTTCGCCAGCGTCACCAGAATGTTGGTGAACAGGTAGCTGATGGAGTTGGGATCGTTGGTGACTCTCGTCACCAGCTTGCCCACGGGAATCTGGTTCAGCTGAGCGTGGGACAGCTGCTCAATGTGGGTAAAGGTGTCCAGACGGATCTGGGACAGAATCTTCTGCCCGGTCTTCTGCAAGATCATGGCCTGGAAATAGGTGCAGACCATGGACACAGCCAGAATGCCAGCGTACACGGCAACCAGCGAATAGAGCCGGGAAAGTTCGAAGCTCTGCTTGATGGTACCCTGGATGTCCGCCACCAGCAGGGGGGACACTACGTCATAGGCGATGGACACCAGCATAATGAGAAACACCAGAACAAAATCCTTTTGATAGGGCTTGGCATAGCGCAGCAGCCGTTTGATGATCTCGCTGTCGGACATGTGCCGTTCGCTGGTCTCCGCCTTGGTTTTCCGCTTCAGCACGGCATAGGCTGCCAGAAACAGGATCGTAAACACACCGATGACGGCGCAGACGATCAGAAGGGGAAGATACTCACGCATTGACCGCACCTCCTTCTTCCTCCAGCCGCTGCAGGTCTACCATTTTGCGGTAGGCGGGATTGGCCGCGTACAGCTTGTCATGGGTGTCAAAGCCCGCAAGACGCCCGCCCTCAATGAACAGCACCTTGTCCATCCGCTCGATGGTGGAAATACGGTGGGCAATGAGAATGGTGGTCTTGCCCGCCCGAGTGGCGCGCAGATTGTCCAGAATGGCCTTTTCCGTTTTGGTATCCACGGCGGATACGGAATCGTCCAGAATCAGAATGGGCGCGTCCTTCATCAGCGCCCGGGCAATGGAGATACGCTGCTTCTGGCCGCCGGAGACGGTAACGCCCCGTTCCCCCAGCACGGTCTGATAGCCCATCTGGAATTCGGAGATATTGCCGTCAATATCCGCCAGCTTGGCCGCCCGTCGAATCTCCTCGGAGACGGTTTCGGACTTGCCGAAGGCGATATTGTTCTCAATGGTGTCCGAGAACAGGAAGTTGTCCTGGGGTACATAGGCGCAGGCGTCACGGACGGAGCGGATGGAGAGGTCGTTCACATCCCTGCCGTCCAGGAACAGCTGCCCGTCGCTTACATTGTAGGTGCGCAGAATCAGGTCTACCAGAGTGGTCTTGCCGGAGCCGGTCTTGCCCAGCAGACCGATGCTTTCGCCGGGGTGGATGGTAAAGGACACATGCTCCAGCGCGGGAATCTCCCCGTCGGGGTAGGTAAAGCTCAGATCCCGGAACTCGATCTCGCCCTTGGGGTTCGTCAGCTCCTGAACGCCCGGGCGGTCGAAGACGTTTCTGGGCGCATCCAGCAGCTCACTGATCCGCTTCAGGGACGCTTTCCCCCGGGAGGTCATGTCGATCAGATCGGCCACTGCCATAATGGGCCAGACCACGGCGTTGAAGTAGCCGATGAACTCCATAAGCTGACCGGCGTTGAACTTCCCCTGATAGACCAGATAGCCGCCGTAGCCCAAAATCACGCAGATGACGCTCTCCACGAAGGTGGTCACCAGAATCCGCATCAGCACGGAGGTCTTGGTGAAGGCGATGTTGGAGTCCTCGCTGTCCCGGTTCAGCTTTTCAAAGGCCATCAGCTCCTTGGCCTCCTTCACAAAGGCCTTGATGACGGCGATGCCGGAAAAGCTCTCCTGGGCGAAGTCGGACAGATCGGAGAAGCACTTCTGCCGGTAGTCCCACTTTTTGGTCATGTTCTTGCCCACCACTGCGGCGCTGGCGAACAGCAGTCCCATGGGGATCAGGGACAGGATGGTGAGCAGGTGATCCATGCGCCACATCTTGGTAATGGCCAGAGAACACAGAATGATGGGGTCAAAGAACTGCATGAAGCCCCAGCCGTAGCACTCCTGAACGGTGTCCAGGTCATTGGTGAACAGGCTCATGAGATTGCCTACCTTGTTCACCTGGTAGTACTCCCGGCTCAGATCCTCCGCGTGGCGGAACATCTTATCTCGCAGATCCGTCTCCACTCTGGTCGCCGCGCCGAAGATCGTTACCCGCCACAGGAACCGACCGAAGACGATGGCAAGGATGATGCCGACCATGGGCATGCAGATCCTGTCCAGCAGGAACGCCATATCAAAGGGCACCTGTACGCCGTTTTCCACAATATATCCCTGGTTCAACCCGTTGATGACCAGCTGATAAAGTTCAGGCACCTTCAGCTGCAAATAGTCCACGGTAAACAGAGCCAGCAGCCCCGTCAGCAGAGCCAGCGCGTACTTGCGGTAATAGACGTTGATATGCTTGCCGAAAATCAAGAAAATCCCTCCTTTTCTCCTATAAAAGGAAATCCCAGTGAAACCGGTCGATCTCACCGCAGTTTCCCTTGCCGCCTCCCTTCCACAAATTCCAGGAACGGCGGACAAATTCTTGTTATTATAGCACAAACATTCGTTTCGTGCAAGGAAAAAGCGGAAAAAGTTCTGCGTGATATTCGGATTTGAATTCCGGTTTTTTAATAACACCGTTCCGGATATGTGTTTTCTCTAATCTCTCAAAGAAGGCAAATAATCCGAACCCATCTCCCACAGGGAAGACCTGGTTCGGATTATATTGGTTTGGTGCCGCTGACCGGGCTCGATTATATTAAGGAGCAAACGCCGTCCAGCCGGCGTTTGGCAATGGTTCACCGAACCATTGCATTTAGATGGGTTCGAGCCCTGACCCAGATATAATAACAGGGATACCCCAGCGGGGTATCCCTGTTATTGGTGCCGCTGACCGGGCTCGAACCGGTACTCTGGAAACCAGAACGAGATTTTAAGTCTCGGGTGTCTACCTATTCCACCACAGCGGCATGTTCCCCCATGACGGGGGATATGAAATTACATAACAAATGTCAGTATATCGACACAACGTATGGTAGCATATTTTCCGCCTACCGTCAAGTGCTACAGCTGGTCGAGATTCAGCGTGAAGGCCTGCAGACAGTTGTTTAGGAACCATTCCAGCTCCGGGCGGTTCATGGCTTTCAGAGCTTCCAAAGTCTGCTGCGCCGCGGAGTCGAACTCCGTGTTGCCCGCCTTCTGCTCTTCCAGACATTTGATGTGGGCGGACAGCTTGTCCGCAGCCTTGACGAAGGGTTCCAGTTCCGCGTCGTCCTCAAGGACATAGTGGGTGTAGCTGGAACGCAGTTCAGCCGGGAGCATGTCCAGCAGACGGTTGCCTGCAATGCGCTCCACCTCTTTGTAGGCGGTCTTGATGTCCGGATTGTAGTATTTGATGGGCGTGGGCAGGTCGCCGGTGAGAATTTCCGAAGCGTCGTGGTACAGCGCCGCCACGGCGCAGCGGTCGGGGTCGGGAGCGGGGAGGTTCAGAATGTCCCGGCGGATCAGCGCCAGGGCGTGAGCCAGCACCGCGGTCATGTGGCTGTGCTCGGAAATGTTTTCGGAAAAGGTGTTGCGCATCAGACCCCAGCGGGTTATGTAGCGCATACGGCCCATCAGGGCGTAAAATTCATTTGCCATGGATGATCTCCTCTATGTCCGCGACCAGCTGCGCGGGGGATTCGCAGAAATGTTTCGCGCCGACGGCTTCCATGCAGGCTCTGTCCCGGAAGCCCCAGAGAACGCTGAGGCAGGGAACACCGGCGTTGTTCGCCGTCAGAACGTCCACGTCGCTGTCGCCGACGTAGATGCACGTCTCGACGCCGATGGACGCCATGGCCTTGTACACCATGTCCGCGGCGGGCTTGCGGGGGCAGTCGGGGCTTTCCCCACGGGCGTAAATGCCGGGGAAAATGTCGGCGCAGAGGGTTTTTACCGCCGCGTCCGGCTTGTTGGAAACAATGGCGAGGGGGCAGCGCGCCCCAAGGGCGGCCAGAGCTTCCGGAATGCCCTCGTAGGGCTTGGTCTTGATCTGGCAGTGGGCGCTGTAGTAGGACTGAAATGCGGCCAGCACCGGGGCGGGGTCTGCGCCCTCCGGGACGGCCTGGGCGATGAGCCGGGCAGCGCCGTTGCCGACAAACTGACGGACTTCCTCCACCGTGCGCGGAGAATAGCCGAAGGACGCAAGAACGTGGTTGACGCTGTCGGCAAGGTCCGCCAGCGTGTCCAGAAGGGTGCCGTCCAAATCGAATAAAATACCTGTTTTCATCATAATCCTCTGTTTTTCAGTACCCGGATGTCGTTTCCCACGAAGGTCAGCCGCTGGAAATCGCCGTGGAGCCGGGACGCGATCTGGGGAGAGTAGCGGCGGCTCAGCTCGTCCACATTCAGGTTGGTGGAGATGACCATGGGCTTGACGGCCATCATTCTGTCATTGAGCAAGCTGTACAGCGCGGCCGTGACGAATTGCCCGGGCATCTCCGTGCCGAGATCGTCCAGAATCAGCAGATCGCAGTTCGTCAGCTTGGCCGCTTCTCGGCGGGTGTCCTCGCTGGGGGCGAATTTGGCCTGCTCCAGCTTGGAGAACAGGTGGTTGGAGGTTTCATAGACCACGCTGTAGCCCCGGTCGGTTACCGTTCGGGCGATGCACGCCGACAGGAAGGTCTTTCCAAGACCCGTTCCGCCGATAAATAGGAGATTTCCCGCATTGGGCGTGAAGGTCGCGGCATACCGGCGGCAAATGTTCAGCGTCCGCTCCATAATGGTGCGGGGGCTGGCGCCGTATTTGGGGTCAACGGCGTCGGGATAATAGTCCAGGCGGAATTGGCTGAAGGTTTCCCGGCTGCTGGACAGCACGGAAATTTCCTTTTTCTGCTCCTGACGGCACAGCTCGCTTAAGCATTCGCACATGGTGGTACCCACATAGCCGCTGCCGCCGCATTTGTCGCAGATGGGGCTTTCGTCCAAAAAGCCTTCCTCGAAATTCGCCGCGGCCAGCGCCGCCCGCTCCCGCTGCAAGCCCAGATTTTCCTGCCGCGCCTGTTCCAGAAGCGCCTGACCGTCGGAACCCTGCAAAAAGGCCGCCTGGGCGGCCTGCGCCATGGTGCGGCGCAGAAGCATGTCGATTTCCCGGATGCGGGGGACTTTGGCGTAGGCTTCCGCCAAGTGCTGCCTGTTTTCCGACTCCCGGTCTTCCTTCGCCTGGGCAAGACGCGCCCGGGCGCGCTGAACCACTTCCGCACTGTATCCCACGAATTATCCCTCCTGCAATACTTTCTGAATGGCTTCCAGCTCCGCTTCACCCAGCTGGCCGGAGGCGCCCTTCGGAACATTCGTCTTCCGGTCGCCGGTGCGGACGTCCTCGGCACTGTGGAAGCCCTGCTGCTGCCAGCGCTGCAAAATCTTGTTCATGTACGCCCAGTTTAAGCCGCCGGTGTTCAGGCAGGTGCGCTCATAGGCCATGGAGATCAGCTCGTCGTCCATGCCCATGTCCAGCCAGCCCTGGGCATAGCGCTCCTCGGCGGCGGTGAGACTGCGCCCCCGGATCTGGATCAGGCTCATCAGCCGGGACAGCCGGGAATTGCGCACGTTCTGTGCCTGGATAAAGGCGGCGGCTTCCTCCACGGTGTCGATGCCCCGTTCCGCCCAGTTGTAGGCTTCCTTCTCGATGGTGCGCAGAGACGGATTGCGCAGACTCCCTCTTTGACGGGCGCGCTCCTTGCAGTAGCACACCAGAAGGGAGATCACGTCCGCGGTCAGCCCTAAGTAGCGCACAAAGCCCAGAAGAATTTTCAGCTCTTCCGTGTTCAGGCTCCGCCCCAGCAGACGCTGCACCTCGCCGTAAAGGCTGCGGAAGGAGTCGTCGGAATCCATGGCGTCCAGCACGTCCTTTTCGCAGTAGCTGGGACGCTCGCCGGGGGCAATGTGGCTGGGACGGTCTTCCGGCCACAGACCCAGCTGCCGCAGGGTAGCGGCGGCGCAGCCGTAGCGGGGGGCGCTGAAATGCAGGTCGGCTTCCGCGCCCTCGGGGCGGTTGCCGCCGTTTATGTACAGGTACAGCAGCGCCGCGTCCGGATTGGCGGCGGAAAGCAGCCTGCGGATGTCGCTCTGGGAAATTTTGACAGGTTCGGTTATCATTTCGGTGCCTCGCAGAAAATGTCATTTTCCGTCATTATACCACACCTTCCCAACAGGGACAACGGCGGGGCAGCAGAGAATTTCGCAGAAAAACGAAGATTTTTTTTGGCAGGACACAGGATGTTGTGGGCAGGGGGAAAAGCAAGTACAAAAACCGGAGCCGATGCGCGGGAAACATGCGCATCTGTACTCCGGTTTTCGTTTATTCGCAAAAAATCTGTGGCAGAATGTACGCAGGAGAGCCGTTCCCTTCTCCCTGCGCAGGAATCGCTGAACGCAAATCTTTTTTGCCCGCTCGTTTCTAATTAAAATAAGTATTTTAATCAGAAAAGGGTATCAAAGAGAAAATACATTCTGTCTGATGCCGCGAGAAAGCAGAAGAAGCTTGTTTTCAGAGTTCCTGATTCGCGTCATACCGCTGCGCGTTCGGCGACACACTTGACAGGAAAGGAAGTGGGCGAAAGCAACCGTCGTCACGATTGGTTCCCGTTTCTTTGCTGTCCGCAGGTAGCTTAACCGGAACAAGCCTGATTATTCGGAGGTGCCTATGGAAAAATTTGTTACGCTGCTCATTCCCGCTCTGGTCGCGCTGGTGCTGGTGCGGCTGCTGCTGATGCCCATGAAGCTGATTTTCAAAATCGGCGTACACTCCGGGTGCGGTTTTCTGTGCCTGTGGCTGCTGAATTCCGTGGCGGACTTTACGGGGGCGTACTTCCCCATCAACGCCGTGACGGTGCTGGTGGCGGGATTTCTGGGATTGCCCGGAATCGGCGTCATGGCGCTGCTGGAAGTTTTATCTATGTGAATTCAGCGTAGTACCGCCCTCCCTGAATGGGGAGGGCGGCGAACTTTATTTGTCCAGATGTACGTTCAGATGGGGATAGGTCATGGTGATGCCCTGTTCGTCGAAGACGTCCTTGACCCGCTGGGTCAGGGCAAAATACACGTCCCAGTAGTCCTCGGTCTTGACCCAGACGCGAAGGGTGTAGGCAATGGCGCTGTCGCCGTAGCTGCTCACGCAGGCGCTGGGGGCGGGGGTCAGAAGCACATTGTCCATGGTTCCCGCCAGCACCAGCGCGTCAATGACCTTCTGGGTGGGGGCGTCATAGGAGGCGGAGACGGGAATGTCCACCCGGCGGGTGTCGGCGGCGGAGTAGTTGACGATCTGCGCCGCGACCACCGCACTGTTGGGAATGGAAATGAGCTTGTTGTCAAAGGTGGCCAGGCGGGTGTAGGTCATGCTGATCTCCTGCACCGTGCCGGACTGCCCGGCGATCTCCACATAGTCGCCGGAGTGGAAGGGATGGGTGGAAAGAATGGTGAACCCGCCGATGACGTTGGTGAGCATATTCTGCAGGGACAGGGAAACGGCCAGGGTCAGGACGCTTGCCAGAGCGACGATTCCGGTGACGTCAATGTCAAGGCTGGAGGCCACGCTCAGACCCAGCAGGATATACATGGCCACCTTGGCGAGAGACAGAATCAGGCTGTGGGCGGCCTTTTCCAGGTGGGATTTTTCCAGTCCACCCTGAAGCAGCTTCGTGACGACGCGAATGATCAGAAGGCCAATGACCAGCACGAGAACGGCGTGGAGCACCTTATTCAGCGCGCCGGTTCCCAGGGCGGTAAAAAATTCTTTCGGCATGGAAAACAACTCCTTTTTTCATCTGTTCCGTGAAGTCATTATAAAACGGGAACGGGGAAATAGCAAGAAAAAATGTGCCGCGGAAGTGGGCAAAAGGCGCTTTTTCAAATGTTAATCCCATTTTAAGAAATAGACCTCTTTCATCTTAAAGAAGCCGGTGATATAATAAGAAAAAAAGATGACGAGAGGAAGGGAAACCATATGTACAACGTTCTGATTTGCGACGATCAGCCGGATATCGTCAACGCGCTGAAAATATACCTGACCCCCGAGGGGTACAATCTGTTTGAGGCCTTCACCGGCACCCAGGCGGTGGAGATCGCCAAAAACAATGACATCCACCTGATCCTGCTGGACGTGATGATGCCCGTGATGGACGGGATCACGGCGACCTCCAAAATCCGGGAATTTTCCAACGCGCCCATCATTCTGCTCACCGCCAAGTCCGAGACGGAGGACAAGGTGCTGGGGCTGAACGTGGGGGCGGACGACTATATCACCAAGCCCTTTGTGCCGGTGGAGGTGCTGGCGCGGGTGCGGTCCCAGCTGCGCCGGTATGCCCAGCTGGGCAGCCGCCCGGAGGAGGGCAGCGGCAGCATCACCATCGGCGGCATCGTCCTGGACGACCGCACCAAAACCGTCACCGTGGAGGGGGAGCCGGTGTCCCTCACGCCTACGGAGTACGCCATTCTGCACCTGCTGATGGCAAACCCCGGAAAGGTATTCTCCACCAAGGTGCTCTATGAATCCGTCTGGCAGGAGGCGGCGCTGGGCAGCGAGGGCGCCGTGGCGGTGCATATCCGTCACCTGCGGGAGAAAATCGAGATCAACCCCTCGGAGCCGCGGTATCTGAAGGTCGTGTGGGGACAGGGCTATAAAATGGAAGGAGGAAAATAATTTGAAATACAATATTGTATTCAAATTCCTCGCCGTCGCCCTGTGTGCCCTGATGCTTCTGGGAGCCGCCGGAAGCGCCGCCGCCATCATCGGCATGACGGAAGCGGGACTGTACGACATCTCCGTGGAGGAGCTGCGGGACAGATACATCCGCTCGGACGGCGAATCCATGGCTGGCCGTATCGCCGTGGACTACGCCGAAGCGAACCTGGGCGGCGTGCCGGAGGCGATCGCGGGGCCGACCGTGTACGATCTGGGGCCGTCGGGGAAGACCGGCTGGCTTTACGGCGTGTTCAACCCGGCGCTGGCGGGCTA
>CAKTKF010000021.1 GCA_934569215.1 uncultured Oscillospiraceae bacterium | reverse complement strand
TAGGAATCCTCGGCGTCCCACAAAATGGGGTGATCCGGCGCCTGGGTGCGGTACTCCACCTGACGCAGCCGCTTGTGGACGTTCCGGGCGGCCTGGCCGATGGTCTGGGTGAACAGCTCGTAGTCCACAAAATGGGAACAGGAGCAGGTGGCGAGGAAGCCGCCGTCCCGGATGAGCTTCATTGCCCGGAGGTTGATCTCCCGATAGCCCGTCACCGCTTTTTTCACGGAGGCGCGGGACTTGGTGAAGGCCGGGGGATCGAGGATCACAAGATCAAATTTCTGCCCCTTGGCTTCCAGCTCCGGCAGCAGCGCAAACACATCCGCACAGAGAAATTCCACCCGGTCGGAAAGACCGTTGAGGGCGGCGTTTTCCCGTGCCTGCGCCACGCCCAGCTCCGAAGCGTCCACGCCCAGCACATGGCTTGCCCCGGCAAGACCCGCGTTCAGGGCAAAGGAGCCGGTGTGGGTGAAGCAGTCCAGCACCTCCGCGCCGGGACACAGCGGCCAGATGGCCTTGCGGTTGTATTTCTGATCGAGGAAGAAGCCGGTTTTCTGCCCTTCGGCTACGTCTACGAAATATTTGACGCCGTTTTCCACGATCTCCACCTTGGTATCGAAGGGGGCGGACAGAAAGCCTTTGATACGGGGCATTCCCTCCTGCTCCCGCACTTTGGCGTCGGAGCGCTCGTAAATGCCGCGAATGAAAATGCCGTCCTTCGCCGTCAATTCCTTCAGGGTTTCCAGAATGAAGGACTTGTACCGATCCATGCCCAGCGCCAGAGACTGCACCACCAGCACGTCGGAGAACTTGTCCACCACCAGACCGGGCAGGAAATCCGCCTCGCCGAAAATCACCCGGCAGCTGCCGGTGTCCACCACCTTTTTCCGGTATTCCCAGGCGTTCTCCACCCGCGTTCTGAGAAAAGCCTCGTCGATTTCCTGATTCCGGTTCCGGGTCAGCATCCGCACCCGGAGCTTGGAGCGGCGGTTTAAGAAGCCCTTGCCCAGGCAAAAGCCGTTGTAGTCGTGGACGGAGACCACGTCTCCGTCCAGCGGCTCGCCCTCGATGCGCTCCACCTCGTTGTCATATACCCAGGGGCCGCCCGCCTTCATGCTGCGACCCTCGCCCTTTTTCAAGTACACCCCGCCGTTTTCCATTGCGTTTTCTCCTGTTCCGTAAAATATCATTACCATTATACGATGATTTTTCCGAATTGCAACAGAAAAGAGCCGGTAAGATGGGAAAGACCATCTTACCGGCTGCTTTGCGTCCGAAAAATTACTCTGCCTTGAAGGTGTAGGTTGCACCGGCGGTGATGTCGGTGGAGTCTACGCCGGTGGCGGCGTACTCGCCGTCCACATAGAATGCCCAGTACTTGCCATCCTTGTCGTAGTCCACGGTGACGCCGTTGACGGTCTTGACGTACAGGCCGAACTCGCTGTCCTCACCGGCGATCAGACCCAGGGACAGCAGCGCCGCGCCCACGGTCTTCTCATCGGTGTGGATCTCAAAGCTGCTTTCCTTGCCGTCAGGGTCAACCACGTTGAAGAGGAAGCTGGTCTCGCCCTCGCCCATGGAAACGGTGCCGGAAGCCTCGGTAGTGGCTACAGGCGCAGTGTTGTCACTCTTGCTGCTGCATCCGACGGTGGAAAGCGCCAATGCCGCGATCAGCGCGATGCACAGAAGGATGGACAGCAGCTTCTTCATGTTAGATTTGTTCATAGCTGCATTCTCCTAAAAAATAAATTCCTTTCCCGCCCGCCTCGGGGCGATTGTGTGAAAGGTGCTGCTCATTTGGATATTTCGGCTTTGTGCGTTATCAGTCGGCCTTCTCGGAATTGCTCCAATGACGTTTCCCCGAAACGCGGCTTCGGGTGAGAATAATAACGGTTGACTGCACATTACGGCGACGGGCTCGCACAGGATTTGCACCTGTTTCCCCAAACGGCGGGAATATTGTAGCACAGCTTCCCATTTTTTTCAATCGGAAAAAATCACGATGCGCAGCCGAAAGACATTGCAGTTTTTCGGAGATTATGATAGAATATGCTGCATAGAATAAAAAACATGAAGTCAGGCCACACATTGGAATGGGGCAATCCCAGCGGTACCAAGCCGCCGTAGATGGACAGTTGAGCCGCGGAGAGTCATTGGGGCATCCTGAGAAGACCTTCGGCAAATGGCGTCCAGAGCCGGAACACGGTGACCTGACCTTTCTCCCGGGAGGCTCTTGGGGATGCCTGCCGGCGGTTTTTATGAAGTCCCCGTTGGGGGCTTTTTCTTTTTGGGGGATGCTATGACTGCGGACGCTTTTTCCAACTGCCACCCGGCGGTGAATTTTCTGTTTTTTGTGGGAGCCATCGGCTTTGGCGTGCTGATCCAGCACCCGGCGTACCTGATCGCGGGGGCAATCGGCGCGGCGGTTTACTATCTGCTCCTCATCGGCAAAGCCGGCTGGAAGCGAATTGCGATGCTGCTTCCTATGGTTCTCATGCTGACGGCGGTGAACCCGCTGTTCAATACCTACGGCGAGCGGGTGCTGTTTCATGTGTTCGGAAGACCCTACACGGTGGAGGCGCTGCTCTACGGCGCGGCCATTGCCGGGGTGTTTCTGGTAATGATGCTCTGGTTCGGCTGCTACAACGCGGTCATGACCAGCGACAAGTTTACGAGCCTGTTCGGAAATCTGATTCCGGCAATTTCGCTGCTGCTGGTGATGGTGCTGCGGATGATCCCCAGCTTTATCCGCAAGGCGGTACAGATCATGGGCGCGAGAAAATCCATCGGTCTCGGTGCGGGGGAGAACAGCACCGTGAGAGAAAAGCTCACCTGCGGAATGCGCACATTGTCCGCCCTGACGGACTGGGCGCTGGAAGGGAGCGTGGTGACCGGAGACTCCATGCGCGCCCGGGGCTACGGCACGGCCAAGCGCACGAGTTTTCAGATTTACCGGATGAAAGCGCTGGACTGGATATTGATTGCGGCGATGCTTACCCTTGCGGTGGTGGCCGCAGTGGTGGCCGCCATGGGCGGCGCGGCGGCGGAGTTTACGCCGAAGCTTGCCATTCAGCCCGTTACCGGCATTTATGCGCTGGGCTTTACCGCCTACTGCGCTTACCTCTTTATCCCCTCTGCACTACACATGAAGGAGGCCGTTCAATGGCACATATCGAGATCGAGAATCTGAGTTTTTCCTACCCTTCAGCCGACAGGCCGTCATTATCGGATGTCAGCCTGTCTATCCGGCGGGGGGAGTATGTGGTGCTCTGCGGCAAAAGCGGCAGCGGCAAAACAACGCTTCTGCGGCACCTGAAATCGGTGCTGACCCCCCACGGAAAACGAAGCGGGGACATCCGCATCAACGGCGTTTCCCTGGAAGCCATGAGCCAGCGGGACCAGGCCGCAAAAGTCGGCTTCGTCATGCAGAATCCCGACGATCAGATCGTGACGGACAAGGTCTGGCATGAGCTGGCCTTCGGGCTGGAAAGCCTGGGCTGCGACCAGAAGACCATGCGCGCCCGGGTGGCGGAAATGGCCTGCTATTTCGGCATTCAGGACTGGTTCCACAGGGACGTGTCCAACCTGTCCGGCGGACAGAAGCAGCTGCTCAATCTGGCATCCATCATGGCCATGCAGCCGGAGATTCTGATTCTGGACGAACCCACCAGCCAGCTTGACCCCATCGCGGCGTCTGATTTTCTGAATACCCTGCGGAAGATCAACGCGGAGCTGGGGACGACCATCCTCATTACGGAGCATCGTGTGGAGGATATTTTCCCCTACGCCGACCGCGCCGTTGTGATGGATGGCGGCAGGGTGATCGCCAACGACACCCCCCGGCGCATCGGAGAGCGGCTCTGGGAGGAAAAGAACGACATGTTCACCGCCATGCCCACGCCGGTGCGGGTGTTTTACGGCAGCGGCGGGGCGGGGGCGTGTCCCCTGACCGTGCGGGAGGGCAGAAACTGGCT
Organism: uncultured Oscillospiraceae bacterium; assembly: GCA_934569215.1. Lineage (GTDB taxonomy): Bacteria > Bacillota > Clostridia > Oscillospirales > Oscillospiraceae > Faecousia. The sequence goes on along the minus strand of CAKTKF010000021.1, from coordinate 5,868 downwards.
CAGCGACGCTTTCCCAACGCAGCCGGAGATCACCGAGCTTCCGGCACAGCCCCAGACGGAGGAAGACGGCGAAATCGCCCTTTCCCTGAAGGAACTGTGGTTCCGCTATGAAAAGAACAGCCCGGACATTCTCCGGGGTGCCAGCGTGGAGGTAATCAGGGGCAGCCTTCACGCCATTGTGGGCGGCAACGGCGCGGGAAAATCCACGACGCTGAAAGCTGTTTGCGGCATTTGCAGACCCTACCGGGGCAAGGTGAAGGTGCTGGGAAAGCCGGTGGAGAAGTATAAATCGCAGGAGCTGTTCCGGGGCTGCCTTGCCATGCTGCCCCAGGATCCCAAGAGCCTGTTCGTCAGGAAAACCGTGCTGGAAGATTTGCAGGAAATGACCCAAAACGAGCAGGATATCCGGGAAACGGCGGAAATCTGCCAAATTACGTCTCTGCTGAAAAGCCATCCCTACGACCTGTCCGGCGGCGAGCAGCAGCGGGCGGCGCTGGCAAAGGTGCTGCTGACCAAGCCAAAGCTGCTTCTGCTGGACGAGCCGACCAAGGGCATCGACAGCTTCTTTAAGGAAATTTTTGCTTCCATTCTGACGGAGCTGAAACGCAAGGGCATCACCGTCGTCATGGTGTCCCACGATGTGGAGTTCTGCGCAAGGTATGCCGACCAGGTGAGCATGTTCTTTGACGGCCAGGTGCTGACCACGGACACGCCCCGCCGGTTCTTCGGCGCCAACAGCTTCTATACCACCGCCGCCAACCGCATGAGCCGCCATGTGTTTCGGAACGCGGTCACGGCGGAGGACGTGATCGACCTTTACAAACAAAACCGGGGGATAAAAGAATGAAAAAGTCCCATATTGCTACTTTGATCGTCTTTTTGGTATTGATTCCCCTGACGCTGATACTGGGCAGCAGACTGTCCGGGCGGGCGTTTTACGTCACCAGCACGCTGGTGATCGTGGAGCTGCTGATTCCCTTTTTCCTGGCCTTCGAGGGGCGCAGACCCCAGGCGCGGGAGCTGGTGGTGCTGGCGGTGATGTGCGCCCTGGCGGTGGCCGGGCGGGTCGCCATCCCCATCCCCAGCTTCAAGGCGATTTTCGGCATTATCATGATCGCGGGAATTGCCTTCGGCCCCGAATCCGGCTTTCTGGTGGGGGCGATCAGCGCTCTGGCAAGTAACTTTTTCTACAGCCAGGGTCCCTACACCCCCTGGCAGATGATGGCTTACGGCGCAGGCGGGATGCTGGCGGGCTTCGTGTTCGCCCGGGGCAGACTTCCCCGCAAGCCGGTGATCATGGGAATTTTCGGATTCCTGGCGGTGACGTTTTTTGTCGGGCCGCTGCTGGATACCTGCTCGGTGTTCCTGGTAATGTCCAGAATCACCCTCAAGGGAGCCATGGCGTTCTATATTTCCGGGTTCCCGGTGAATCTGAGGCAGGCCGTCGCCACGACGATTGTGTTGCTGGTGCTGGGAAAGCCCCTTCTGGAAAAGCTTGACCGGATCAAGACAAAATACGGAATCCTGGACGACGGGGGAAAAGAAGCGTGAAAAAAGACCAACTGTTTCTTTCCACCATTGCCCCGGACGCCCCGGAGGAAGCCCGGCGGCACGGCCTTGGGCTGGAAATCGCGGAATACTGTACCGCCTGGAATATGGACGAGCAGTTCGAGTCTACCCACGCCGCCGTGACGAAAGAGCTGGCAGGGGTGGGCAGAAGACTGCTTCACGCGCCCTTCAACGAGCTGTTTCCCTGCGCCGTCGACCCGAAAGCCCGGGAGCTGGCGGCGCTGCGCTACCGGCAGGCAATTGCCCTGGCGCGGCGGTATGACGCCCGGAAGATCGTCATTCACGGGGGCTTTAACGAAAGATTGTACTATCCCTGCTGGTACACGGAGCAGTCCGTTGTTTTCTGGAAGGATTTTTTGAAGGATGACCCCGGCGTGGACATTGTACTGGAAAACGTGCTGGAGGAGCGGCCGGAGATGATGACCGGGATTTTCCGGGAGGTGGATAGCCCCCGGCTGCGGATGTGTCTGGACGTGGGGCATGTGAGCGCCTACTCCCCGGTTCCCGTGGAGGAATGGGTGAGCGTCTGCGCAGAATTTCTATCCCATTTTCATATCCACAACAATGACGGCGCCCAAGACGCCCACTGCGCCCCGGGAGAGGGGACGATTCCCATGGCCGCGCTGCTCCGGCAGGCGCAGACCCTCTGCCCCAAGGCAACCTTTACACTGGAAGTGCTTCAGGCGGCACCGGCGGTCGACTGGATGCTGGCAGAACAGATTTTGGAGGGGTGAACATGGAAGAAAAACTGAACAAACTGCTTTCCGCAGTTTCTCCTTTGGACGAATCCGCCATGGAAAAGGCGCGGGAGCGTCAGGCGCAGCTGGCAAAGCCCCCCGGAAGTCTGGGACGGCTGGAAGACCTGTCCGTCCAGCTGGCGGGCATCACCGGCCGGGTGCATAATAAAATGGAAAAGACCCACCTTCTGGTATTTGCCGCCGACAACGGCGTGGTGGCGGAGGGCGTGTCCAGCGCGCCCCAGTCCGTGACGCTGATGCAGACGGTGAACCTGACCCGGGCGAAAACCGGCGCAAGCGTTCTTGCGAAACATTTCGGCAGCGGCATCACCGTCTGCGATGTGGGCGTCAATGCCGATATCAAAGAGAAAGCGGTGCTGAACCGGAAAATTGCCTACGGCACGCAGAATATTGCGAGCGGCCCCGCCATGACCCGGCAGCAGGCGGTCACGGCCATCCTCACCGGTGCTAAGCTTGCCGCGGACACGGACGCCGACGCTCTCGGCGTGGGGGAAATGGGCATCGGCAACACCACCACGTCCTCCGCCGTTCTGGCGGTGCTGCTGTCGGCGGAGGTGGAAACCGTCACCGGCAGGGGCGGCGGCGTGACCGACGAGAGCTTTATGAGAAAAAAAGCGGTCATCCGTCGGGCAATCGAGTTAAATCACCCAGACAGAAACGACCCGGTGGACGTGCTTGCCAAGGTTGGCGGCTTTGACCTTGCCGCCATGTGCGGCGCGTTTCTGGGAGCGGCGGCGACCCGGCGGCCGGTGGCCATTGACGGTTTTATTTCCGCCGTGGCGGCGCTGTGTGCGGTGCGGCTGTGTCCCCGAGTGCGGGACTACCTCGTCCCCAGCCATGCGTCCTTTGAGATCGGCTACCGCCTTGCCATGGAGGCCATGAACTTAGAGCCGCTGTTCCTGTTGGGAATGCGCTTGGGAGAGGGCAGCGGGTGTCCGCTGGCCTTCCAGGTGCTTTCCGCCGCCTGCGCCGTTATGAACGACATGGCGACCTTTGATCAGGCGGGGATAGACGACGGGTATCTGGACGAAATCCGTCAGGGCGACCAATTCACTGTGGAGGGAAAGTCATGACGGTGTTCCTTTCCGGCGGCGCGAAAAACGGAAAATCCACTTTGGCGCAGGAACTTGCGGTGAAGCTGTCCGGGGCGGGAAAGCGGTACTACGTGGCGACGATGATTCCTACGGACGACGAGGATTTGGCGCGGATCCGGCGGCACGTTGCCGACCGGGACGGGCTGGACTTCGAAACCATCGAATGCAGCAAAAACATGCTGTCCTGCCTGGAAATCGCGGACAGGGACGGCACGTTCCTGGTGGACAGCGCCACGGCGCTGCTGCAAAACGCCATGTTTCCGGCGGAAAAGGACTGGCAGCTGGATTTGGACGGGGCGAACCGCTGCGCCGACGAACTGATCGCCTTCGTGAAAACCGTGAAAAACGCGGTGGTCGTCAGTGATTTCGTTTATTCCGACGCCCAGCGCTACGACGAGACCACGGAGCGTTACCGCAAGAGCCTAGCCGCCATTGACCGCCGTCTGGCGGCGGCCTGCGACGTTGTGGCCGAGGTGTCGGCGGGGAGACCGAGACTTTACAAGGGGGCGTTGCCGCTGTGAAAACCTATCTTTGCGCCTTTGCCATGTGCCAGTCCATGTTTTGCGCGATTCCGTTCCCCGGCCGTCTCTGGGACGAGAAGGCAAGGGGAAAGATGCTCCTGTTTCTGCCCGTGGTGGGGCTGGAAATCGGGATTATTTGGGCGGCGCTTGCCTGGGCTGTCCGCGTGTTGAAGCTCCCGGCGCTGGTCGCGGGATTGGCGCTGTGCGCGTGTCCCTTCCTGCTGACGGGATTTATCCATCTGGATGGATTCATGGACGTCACCGACGCGGTGAAATCCTGGCGGGATCTGGAAAAGCGCCGGGCGATTTTGAAGGACTCCCACGTCGGCTCTTTTGCCGTGATCGGCCTGTGCCTGCTGATACTCAGCCAGTTCGCGTTCTTTTCCGCCGCCCCCGAAGGGGCGGATTTCCGGATTTTGCTGTTTGTCCCGGCGGTCAGCCGGTGCTGTTCGGCGCTGGCGGTGACGGGGCTTCGCCCCATGTCCTCCAGCCAGTACGCCGGGCAGGAAAAGCCCAAGGCGCAGCTGTGGATTCTGGCCGGAATGCTGGTCGCGTGTCTGGCGGCGGGATTTCTGCTTTGTGGGAAGTACGGCTTCGCGCCGGTGGGGTGCGCCGCCGGGTATGCGCTGGCGCTGCGCCGGGGGTACAAATCTCTGGACGGCATGAACGGAGACATTGCCGGATACGCGCTGACCGTCGGCGAACTGTGCGCCGTGGCGGTCTACGCGCTACTGTAGGAGGGAAGTATGGTTCTGATTATCGGCGGCGCTTATCAGGGAAAGCTGGATTTTGCGAAATCCACCTTTGGTTTGAGGGAAAGCGACATTTTCACCTGCACCGGCGGGGAAATCGACTTTTCCAGACGGTGCATTGACCATATCGAAGAATTTACCCTTTGGTGCGTGCAGTCGGGGGTGGATGCCGTGGAATTCTTTCGGTCTTGCCGGAAACGGTGGCGGGACAGCATTCTCATTTGTGAGGATATCTCCGCCGGGGTGGTGCCCATGGGGGCGGACATGCGGGCGTGGCGGCAGATGAACGGGCTGCTGTGCCGGTATCTGTCCGGAGAAGCCGCTCAGGTCAGCCGCCTGTTCTGCGGATTGGAGGAGCGGCTGAAATGACTGTTTTCCTCATTCGCCACGGCCGCACCCCTGCCAATGAGCGGCATCTTTACTGCGGCAGCACCGACCTGCCATTATCCAAAGCGGGAAGGGAAGCGCTGGCGAACCGTCCGCCCATCAACGTGGGGGCGTCTCATTTCATCACCAGCGGAATGCGGCGGTGCAACGAAACCCTGGCGCTGCTGTTCGGCAATGTCCCCTGCGAGGTCGTGGGGGATTTCCGGGAAATCGACTTCGGCATATTTGAAATGAAAAGCTATGAGATGCTGAAAGACGAACCGGCTTATCAGACCTGGCTGTCCCGCGACCCGGAGATCAACCCGCCCCCCGGGGGTGAAAGCGGCACGGAGATGACGAAGCGTGTCCTGGCAGCGTACAAAGCGGTGGAACGCCGGGGAGAAGACACGGTGATCGTGACCCACGGCGGCGTCATTGCCGCAATTATGGCCAGCCGATTCCCGGAGGAAGGGAAGAACCGCTACCAGTGGCAGCCGAAGCCGGGGGAGGGGTACGCCATAACGGGCGGCACCTACTCGGCAATTCCATAAGGACAGCAAAAAGTCCCCGGCTGTGCCGGGGACTTTTCACAGAAAATGCCCCCAAACCATGCGGTTTGGGGGCAAAAAAGTTGTTACACGCAGTGACCCTTGGCGCGGATGACCTCGATCACGGAGTCCACGTACTGCTCGCAGACTTCCTTGCTCTCGGCCTCCACCATGACCCGGATCACCGGCTCGGTGCCGGATTCCCGCACCAGAATGCGCCCGGTGTCGCCCAGCTTGGCGGTGACCTCCGCGACGGCCTT
>CAKTKF010000020.1 GCA_934569215.1 uncultured Oscillospiraceae bacterium | reverse complement strand
GCCATTTCCGTGGCGCTGGCCTCGGCCACCGGCGCGTTCCATGCCGGCGCCGTGCTGAAACCCCTGGCTGTCAACGCGCTGGTGCTTCTGCTGGGCGGGGGCTTTGGCTTCTTCCTGAAGCTGCTGCTCCACAAGCGCTCCACGGATAACCGGCTCATCGTCTCCATTGCCCTGCTGTTCGCCTTCTGCGGCATCTGCGCCATGCTGGACGTTTCCCCACTGCTGGGGTGCATGTCCATGGGCATGGTCTACATGAACCTCACCGACGACAAGCGGCTGTTCCAGCAGCTCAACTATTTCAGCCCCCCCATCCTGCTGCTGTTCTTCGTGCGCTCGGGTCTGAACTTTGATTTGGATGCCCTGGTGGACAACTCCGAGAGCATCGGCACAACGCCGTTGGTGGTGGTCGGTATCCTCTATTTTCTGGTGCGTATCGTGGGCAAGTATGCCGGTGCGTTCCTGGGCTGCCTTGTGACGAAAAAGGACAAAAAGGTTCGCAATTTCCTGGGGCTTGCCTTGATTCCCCAGGCGGGCGTGGCCATCGGTCTGGCGGCCACCGGCGCCCGGACGCTGGGCGGCGAGGTGGGCAACGCCCTGGAAACCATCATTCTGGCGTCCAGCGTGCTTTACGAGCTGATCGGCCCCGCCTGCGCCAAGCTGTCGCTGTACCTGTCCGGCTCCTACTCCAACAAGCTGGAGGATCTGGCACCCATTCCGGCTACGGAGCCGGGGCAGCCGCCAAAGTCTGAGGTGGAGCTGCTGATTGCCCGGATTCAGGCCATTCAGCAGGAGCTGCCCAAGCACAACAACCCCTATTACGAGGACGAACAGGCATTCACCGAAGCCGCGGTGGAGCATTCCGCCCAGATGGAGGCGTTCTTCGGGACGCCGGGGAAAGCCAACACCGCTATGCCGGGGAGGAAACGGAAATGAAGGAACTACTGTCCATAGAGGATCCCATTGCGGGTCTGCTTGGTGCCTGGAGCGCGGGTCTGAATCTCGGCTCGGCACTCCTGCGCATCGCGCTGATCGTGGCGCTGGCGGCCTCCATCGGCTGTGAGCGCTCCAGCAAGCGGCACAGCGCCGGTCTGCGCACCTTCGTGCTTGCGGCCTTCTCCGCCACGGTGTCCATGCTGCTGGATCAATACGTATACGTGCTTTTGGGCTGCAAGCTGCCGCTGCTGTCGGCGGCGACGCTGCTGGCCGTCACCTCCGTCAGCGCCAATTCCATTCTCTATTCCTCCCGGGGGCAGATCAAGGGACTGACCACCTCGGCGGGACTGGTGAGCTGCTGCATTCTGGGCTTCGCCACCGGCGCGGGGCTGTATGCCCTGACGCTGATCGTGTACGTTTTCCTGCTCTGTATCCTCGCGGGCTTCCCTGCCTTTGAAGCGTACCTGAAAAACCGCTCCAACCATTTTGAAGTCCACATGGAGCTGAAAAGCAGCTCCTATCTCCGGGATTTCGTCACGGTGAGCCGCCGTCTGGGGCTGCGCATCGACGACATCGAAGCCAACCAGGCCTACGCCGGTTCCGGGCTGAGCGTGTATTCCATTTCCCTGACCATCTGCTCCCAGGAGCTGAAAAAATACAAGACCCACGTGGAGATCATCGAGGCGCTGTCCTCGCTGGATTACATCTACCATATCGAAGAAATGCACTAAATGGAACACGGTGCAGCCCCTTTTACCGGGACTGCACCGTGCTTTTTTCTACTGTTCCCCCGTCTCCCGGCACAGCGCGATGAAGCGCTGCATACTCTCGGAGAGATATTTCCGCTTGTGGTACACGATATTCAGGGTTCGCCGCAGCGGCTCCTGCAGCGTCAGCGGTACCACGTTGCCGCTGGCAACATCCTGCTGGATCAGAAGCTTCGGCAGTACCGCCACGCCCAGCCCCTCCACGACCGCCTTGATCAGCGCCTGGGTGCTGACGCTTTCCCAGGCGGGCTGCACCGAAAGCCGGTGCAGCGCCAGATACCCGTCCAGCGCCTTTCTTCCGGCGCTCCCCGGCTCCCGCATCAGAAAAGGAAACTGCGCCAGCTCCTGAATGGCCACTTCCCCCCGCCCCGCGAGCGGGGAGCTTGGCGGCACGATGGCCTGCAATTCATCCCGGGAAAAGGGGACGGCTACCAGCTCCTCATGCTCCGGCTGGGTCTCGATCAGCCCAAGGTCAATGCGGTTGTCCAGAACCAGCTGCTCCACCTGACTGGCGCGGCGAACCTGCACGTCTACATGCAGCGCCGGAAATTCCGCCTGATACCGCCGCACCAGCTCCGGCAGAAGATAGGTGCCGATGGTGACCGTCGCCCCGATGCGGACGGTGCCGATGGCGTCCCAGTTCCGCATCCGGGTTTCCAGCTCGTCCATCAGCGACACCACATGGACGGCGTAGCCGTAAAATTCCCGGCCGCATTCCGTGGGGGATATCCGGCGTCCCACCCGCTCGAACAGCGTCACGCCGTAGTAATCCTCCAATTCCCGCAGCGCCAGACTTACCGAGGGCTGGGACAGGTGCAGCGCCTGAGCGGCCTTGGTCACGCTGTTCTGACGGTAAACCTCCACCAGAATCTTCATGTGCCGCAGCGTCATGGCGGTTCCTCCATTCATATTGTTTTTATTATATATTTCATATAATAATTCTATTTTACAAATAAGTCAAGTGCTGGTAAACTGGGGGCATGAGGAGGTAGAAGTATGACTGACAAAAAGAAAATTCTGGCGAAATTGTTTTTCTCCACGCTGTATTTAAGCGCGTTTACCTTCGGCGGCGGCTACGTCATCGTCACGCTGATGAAGCAGAAATTTGTGGATGAGCTGCACTGGATCCAGGAGGACGAAATGCTGGATCTCATTGCCATTGCCCAGTCCGCCCCCGGCGCCATCGCCGTCAACGGGGCGATCGTGGTGGGCTTCAAGCTGGCGGGGGTCCTGGGCGCCGTCACCGCCATTATCGCAACCATCATCCCGCCGTTTCTCGTTATTACGGTGATCTCCTTTTTTTACGAGCTGTTCCGGGACAACTACATCGTCAGCAACGTCCTTTCCGGTATGCAGGCCGGTGTGGGCGCGGTCATCGCCTCCGTGGTAATTGACATGGGCAGCGGCGTCCTGAAGCAGAAATCCGTGATCTCCATCGTTATTATGTTAACCGCATTTGCCGCCACCTACGTTTTCCGGATCAATGTGGTATACGTCATTCTGTCCTGTATCGTCATCGGCGTTATCCGCACCGTGATTTCACAAAGGAGGAACGCCCAATGATCTATTTACAGCTGTTCCTCAGCTTCCTGCAAATCGGCGCCCTGAGCTTCGGCGGCGGCTACGCCGCCATGCCGCTCATTCAGGCACAGATCGTCACCGAACACGGTTGGCTGTCCATGAGCGAATTTACCGATCTTGTGACCATCGCGGAAATGACCCCCGGCCCCATCGCTGTCAACTCCGCAACCTTCGTGGGGACGAAAATCGCCGGCGTTCCGGGGGCGCTGGTAGCCACCGCAGGCTGCATTCTCCCCGCCTGCATTCTGGTGACGCTAATTGCAAAGCTCTACCTAAAGTACCGCAACATTGCGGTTTTGCAGAGCGTTCTCGGCTCCCTGCGTCCGGCGGTGGTGGCCATGATCGCTTCGGCGGGGATGCTGATCCTGCGCAACGCCTTTTGGAGCGGCGCGATCCGCCTTTCCGGAACGAACTGGAATATGGTCGCCCTGTTCGCCGCGGCGTTTCTGCTTCTGCGGAAGACGAAGCTCAGTCCCATTCTGATCATGCTGATGGCGGGAGCGGCCAATCTGGTCATCTCTCTGCTTATACCGTAAAAAATCTCGAAAAAATCACTTCCGCTGCCGACAGAACGCCCATATTGGGGGTATCCGCCACCGGGAAAATGCGGGTCTCATTTCTGTCCCGGTACAGCGCTTTCCCGCCGATCTCCCGCCGGAGACGCTCGGCCAGAAGCTCGTGCCGGCAGCAGATGTCCCCGGCCAGGTAGATGCTGTCCACGGGGATCAGATTCAGCAGGTTGATTAAGCCTGCCGACAGGTAGACCGCCTCCTGATCGAGAAGACGCCGGGCTTCCGGCTCGTCCGCATGGCCAACGAGGTCGAACCAATCCCGGAAGCCGGAACCCTCCAGCAGCGCCGGGATGGACGCATAGGTTTCCAGACACCCCCGGTTGCCGCACTCGCACAGCCGCCCGTCGAAGCGGATGGTGGTGTGACCCAGCTCGCCGGTAAAATTCCCCAGCAGCTCCCCGTCGGACACGATGGCCGCGCCGATGCCGATGTCAATGAACAGCAGCATAAAGTTCCGGCTGCACCCTGTGTTTCGCTGATGCAGCGCCATGGCGCACACGTCGTGTTCCAGATAGGCGGGCAGCCCCAGCGATTCCGACAGGCGCTTGCCGATGTCCACGCCGTGCCAGCGCTCAAACCGGGGCGGATTGAGGATGCGCCCGCTTTCGCTGTCCAGCGGCCCCGGGGTGCTGATGCCGATTCCCAGAACCTTGCTTTTGTCCACGGTTTCCAGCAGGGACGCAAGCGCCCCAATAATGGCGGCCACCATGTCGCCCTGCTCCGGAAGCTCCCGGCATTGCAGCAGATTGCCGCAGATGTCGCACAGACCCACGGTGCAGCCTTTTCTCGCCAAGTCCACCGCGAGGGCGTAATAGCTGTCCGGCCGCAGTACCAGTGGCGTTGCGCTGCGTCCCCGTCCGGCGGACTGGGGGGCAAGCTCCGTCACCACGCCCGCGTTCAGAAGCTCCTCCACGATCAAAGACGCCGCCGCCCGGGTCAGGCCCGTGGCTCGCGCCAGCTCTGCCCGGCTCATGGCCTGACGGCGGAGGATCCGGAGAACCGCCTTGCGGTTGTATTCTTTTGTGTAGTCGGCGTTGCGCGGCTTCTGCGTCATTTGAATCCCCTCAATTTCATAGCGATCATGACCCGGGACGTGTCGCCCCGGGTCATGATTTTATCCCATTGCCTTCAGAACCGCGTCCATTTCCGGAATGCTGGGAATGCCGCCGGAGGCTTCCGTGGACAGGCTGGCCGCCGTGGCGGCGAAGCTGCCGATGAATTTCAGGTCGTCTTCCGTCAGCTCACCGACCTGCTTGTCCAGCTCCAGCAGCCTTGCCATGGCGCTGCCGCCAAAAATATCTCCTGCGCCGGTGGTGTCCACGGGACGCACCTTGGGGCAGGCGGCGCGGAAAGAAGCCGTCTTCGTTTTCAGCAGGCAGCCGTCAGGCCCCAGCGTCACCATGGCGAGGGACACGCCGAATTCCGTCAGCAGCTTGTCCGCCCCCTCTTCCGGGGTGCAGTTCCAGAGGAATTCCACCTCGTTGTCGCTGATCTTTACCACATCCGCCTGATGCAGGCTCCAAAGCATCTGCTCCTTTGCGGCGTCCTCGTCCGGCCACAGGGGAAGCCGCAGATTGGGGTCGCAGCTGATGAGCTTCCCCTGGGCTTTGGCGTAGGCCACCGCCTTTTGGGTCGCCGTGCGGACAGGTTCGTCCGTCAGGCTCAAGGTGCCGAAGTGGAACACCTTGGCCTCGTCAATGAGGGATTTGTCCACCTCGTCCCACCGCAGCTGGGTGTCCGCGCCGGGCTTCCGGGCGAAGGAGAAGGAGCGGTCGCCGCTTTCGTCGAAGGTCACGAAGGCCAGAGTGGTGAATACGCTGTCGTCCACCAGGATCCCCTTCGTTTCGATCCCGGCGCCCTTCAGCGTCCCCAGCAGCAGATTGCCGAAGGCGTCGTTTCCCACCTTGCCCAAAAACGCGGTCTTTCTGCCGTAGGCGTTCAGCGCGGCCAGAAAATTGCCGGGAGCGCCGCCGGGATTGGCAGCCATGGTGGGGTATCCGGCGCTGTCCGTGGACTTTGCCGCAAAATCAATGAGCAGTTCTCCCAGTGCTACTACGTCGATCATCCCGCGTCCTCCTCAGTCCTTGGCCGCGGGGTACTCGGTGCAGAGCAGGCGGTAAGGCGCTTCGTCCTCCTCGATGGCCGGGAAGCGGCCCATGGGCGGGTTGAAGCGGTTGTCCTTGGCGTCGTCGTTGCACTGGCTGACCTCCCCCAGCAGCACGTCCCCAGTACCCGGCTCCACCTCGAAATCGTGGTACAGGTATTGCTGGATGTAGATACTTTCGCCGGGAGTCAGGCGGATCTGGGTTCCGGCGGGAACGGTGTAGGTTCTGCCGTCGGTATGGACGGTGACGTCGCTTTCGTAGTCAATGGACTCGTCGGGGTGGGAATTGTACACCCGGATCAGCACGTTTCCGCCGCCCCGGTTGATGATATCCTCTGTCTTGTACCAGTGGAAGTGGTTGGGGGAATACTGTCCCTCTTTCAGGAACAGCAGCTTCTCGGCGTAGACCTTGGGGTATTTTTCCCGCATGGTCTGGCTGCCGTTGCGGATGGTGATGAGGGAGAAGCCGATCTTATCGAAATTTCCCTGGCCGTAGTCCGTAATATCCCAGCCCAGGCAGCAGTCCCGGACTTCGTCGTATTCGTGACCCTTGGTTTTCCACTCCTCCGGGGTAAAATGGCAGAAGGGGGGCAGATAGCAGCGGTACTTTTCGCACATGGCCTCCAATTCCCGCAGCGCTTTGTTGACTTCGGAACGCTTCATGGCAGTCTCTCCTTTATAAATATGAATCCGGGTTTGCTTTGATTTTACTGTACCATTGATCTGATATTTTGTCAAGTGAATTGACAATTAATAGATCGCTTCTCCATAGATAAATTTTAGATTTTCGTCGAATTGACGAATTTTAACATACTTTTTTATGCAAAATTACCGTTATAGCTGTCTGCCGAAGTCTGCGCTCCCGGTTTTATGGATTGACACCTTCCGTCGCGTTGTTTATAATGAAAGCAATTGCAGTTCCGTACATTTCCGCCTCGATGCATGGGGCAAACCAACATAAAGGAGAAAAAATATGGAGTACCGTATCGAGCATGACTCTATGGGGGAGGTCCGGGTTCCCGCCGACAAATACTGGGGCGCCCAGACCCAGCGCAGCCACGAAAATTTCCCCATCGGCGTGGGGCTGGAAACCATGCCGGCGGAGATCATACACGCCTTTGGGATCCTCAAGCTGGCGGCGGCCAGAGCAAACCACGCCCTGAAGCCCGAGAAAATGACCGCCGAAAAGCTCAGCGCCATAGAACAGGCGGCGGGCGAGGTCATTTCCGGCGCGCTGAATGCCCACTTCCCCCTGGTGGTCTGGCAGACCGGCTCCGGCACCCAGTCCAACATGAACGCCAACGAGGTGATCGCAAACCGCGCCAACGCGCTGGCAGGGAAGAAACTGGTGCATCCCAACGACGACGTCAACATGAGCCAGTCCTCCAACGACACCTTCCCCACCGCCATGCACATTGCCGCCGTATACGCCATTGAGGATCGGGTAATCCCCGCCGTGGATGCTCTGGTGGAGACCTTCCTGCGTCTGGAAGCGGAGAACGGCGACGCGGTGAAGTCCGGCAGAACCCACTTGCAGGACGCCGTCCCGATCTCCTTCGCCCAGGAGATTTCCGGCTGGCGTTCCAGCCTACAGCGGGATCGTCAGATGCTGGAGCTGTCCCTGCCTGGTCTGCGGGAGCTGGCGCTGGGGGGTACGGCCGTCGGCACCGGGCTGAACGCCCCGGAAGGCTTCGGGGAACAGGTTGCCGAGGAGGTTTCCAACCTCACCGGAAAGCAATTCGTCACCGCCCCCAACAAATTCCACGCCCTCACCAGCAAGGATGAGTTGGTCTTCGCCCACGGCGCTTTGAAAGCGCTGGCGGCGGACATGATGAAGATCGCCAACGATGTCCGCTGGCTGGCCTCCGGCCCCCGGGACGGCCTGGGGGAAATTTTCATCCCGGAGAACGAACCCGGCTCCTCCATCATGCCCGGCAAGGTCAACCCCACCCAGTGCGAGGCCGTCACCATGGTGGCCGTGCAGGTCATGGGCAACGACGCCGCCGTCGGATTTGCCGCAAGTCAGGGGAATTTCGAGCTGAACGTGTTCATGCCGGTGCTCGCCTACAACTTTTTGCAGTCCGCCCGGCTTTTGGCCGAGGCTATCTGCTCCTTCCGGGAGCGGTGCGCCGTGGGGATCCGGGCAAACCGGGAGAAAATGCGCCACAATCTCCACAATTCCCTGATGCTGGTCACGGCGCTGAATCCCTACATCGGCTATGAAAACGCGGCCAAGACGGCAAAAAAGGCCTTTCAGGAGAACATCTCCCTGAAACAGGCCTGTGTGGAGCTGGGCTTCCTCAGCGAGGAGGACTTTGACAGGGTTTTCCACCCCGAAGAAATGATTTAATGCGAAAAACGCCCCCTTTCACGGCCGTGATGCCGTGTCAGGGGGCGCATTTGTTATCCCAGGCAGCTTCCGCAGGGCGTATAGCCCGCGTCGACCGCCTGCTCGTAGGTGTCGAAAATGATCCGGTTTTTCTCCGACGGGAGGTTCGCGCAGTCGGGGGAATGGAACTTGTGGGAGTTGACGTTGCCGATGAACTGCACCGGCTGGGCAGGCTCCGCGTTTTCCGGGTTCGCTGACTGGTTGTCCCAGGTGAACGTGACCTCCTTGCCGTCCGTGCGGGCGACGATGGTGCCAAGCTCGTCGGTGTGCAGAATGGTAACCCCCGCCTGATTCAGCCGGGAGAGGGGTTCTTCATGGGGGTGGCCGTAGGAGTTGCCCTTGCCCACGGAGATCACAGCGTAGTCGGGGTCGACTTCATTGAGAAAGCGGTAGCCCGTGGAGGTGTTGGAGCCGTGATGCCCCACCTTCAGCACATCCGTCTTCCAGGACATCCGGCTGCCCCAGTAGTCCAGCATGTCGTTTTCCGCCCCGGTTTCCATGTCGCCGGTGAAGAGGAAGGAGGTATCGCCGTACTCTACCCGCAAAATGATGGAGGTGTCATTGGGGTCGGCATAGGACTGCACGGGGCCGAGAACCGTGACGGAGGTCTTTCCCAGCGTCCAGTTGTCCCCGGGGGAGGGGATGGTGATCTCCAGCCGCTGCTGGTCGGCGTAATAGACGAAATTGTCGAACACCTTGGAGGCGTACGTCCGGGTAGGGGCGTACACGGCGTGAGTGGGATACACCGCAAGAACCGAGGGAAGCCCGCCCACGTGGTCTTCGTGGGCGTGGGTGCAGACCACGGCGGCCAGCTCCTCCACGCCCTGCTGCTCTAAGTAGGAGACGACCAGCCGGCCGTCCTCCCGGTTGCCGCCGTCAATGAGCATGTACTCCCCGCCGCTTTCCAGCAGGGCGCAGTCCGCCTGCCCCACGTCGATAAAGTGGACGGTGAGGCCGGCCGGGGGGATCCGCTCCGGGAGAAGCCGGCAGCCGCAGAGCAGCAGCGACAGAGTCAGAAGGAGGGCAGGAATCCCCTTCCTCATTTCGTCGTGAGTCCCTTGTTGTTCTTTGCTTTCTTCTGCTGGTTAAGCCAGGTGTTCATCACCAGGCTGTGGGGCAGCAGCTTCACCAGGAACACCTGGAATTTGACGGGGAAGCCGTGGATGGAGCAGTCCTTTTTCGAGTGGTACAGGTCGTTAAGGCCGGTCTTGACCACGTCCTTGGCCTCGTACAGTCGGTTAAAGTACCGCACCTCGTTATCGGCGTTGGTCTGAAACGCGTGATTGAAAAATTCCGTTTTCACCCAGCCGGGGTTCATGGCCATGACCCGGATGCCCTGCGCCTTCAGCTCCCGGTTCATGGCGCGGCTGTAGCTGAGAACAAAGGCCTTGGTGGCGGCGTAGGTGGTGATGTAGGGCACGGGCTGGAAGGCGGACAGACTGTCCAGCTCCAGAATGTGGCTGCCGGGCTGCATGTAGGGAACGCACAGCCGGGTCATAAGCAGCAGCGCCTTGCAGTTCAGGTCGATCATGCGGCA
>CAKTKF010000019.1 GCA_934569215.1 uncultured Oscillospiraceae bacterium | reverse complement strand
AAACCGCACCATTTCCGAGGTTTTCTGCGCCCGGAAGCTTTTTCCGCTGCCAAGATAGCTGATGGCTTCCAGCAGATTGGTTTTTCCCTGGGCGTTGTCTCCCACGATCAGGTTGACGCCGGGGTCAAACCGCGCCGCGATTTCCCGATAATTTCGGAACGACCGGAGCTTCAGCTCATTCAGATTCATGGGTGCAGATCTGATACGTCTGAGAGCCGCAGACGAACCGGTCGCCAGGGCGCAGTTTCTTGCCCCGCATCCGGCAGATTTCGCCGTTGACCAGAATCTGTCCCTCCTGAATCATCAGCTTTGCTTCGCCGCCGGTTTCCGCGGCGTTCGCCAGCTTCATGGCGTCCTGCAATTTGATATACTCCGTGGTGATCGCCACGGGAATGACGTTATCCTTCTTTTTGACGACTACCTTCATAAGCCGACTCCTTCGCTCATCCGTTCTTGATTCTGACCGGCAGCACCATATAGGCAAAGTCTTCCTTCTCATCCACGGGGGTCAGAACGATGGGGCTTAGGCCGTTGGTCAGCTCCAGCGTGACCTCCTCCGTGGGGATCACCCGCAGCGCCTCCGCCAGATACCGGACGTTGAAGCCGATTTCCAGCTCCTGCCCGTCCCCGGCCAGGGAGCAGCGATCCTCCGCCGCGCCGATGGTGGTGCTGGTGCGCATCTGCAGCTCCTGGTTGCCGAACACGCAGCGCACGGGGCTTTTGTACTTTTCGGACACGATCAGGCCGACACGCTCCACGGAAGATGCCAGGTCACCCACATTTGCCACCATTTTGATAGGGCAGTTGGACGGCACCACCCGCCGCCAGTCCAGAAATTCTCCTTCCAGCAGCCGGCACACCAGCGTGGCGTTTCCCACCTGGAACAGAATGTGCTTCGTACCCAGGGTAAAGGCCGCGTCATCCTCCACGTCCGTGAGAATTTTTTCCACTTCCTTGAGTCCCGCGGCGGGAACCACGAAATTCATCTCCCGTCCGGTTCCCTCCTCCGGGTGGAAGGTGCGCCTGGCAAGCCGGAATCCGTCCACGGCCACGGCCGTAATCGAGGCGTCCGTCACCTCAAACTTCACGCCGGTATGAATCGGCCGACCCTGATTTTCGCTGACGGCAAAAATGGTGCTGGAAATCAGCTCTTTCAATTTATTCTGAGGAATATGGATTGCCCGTCCGTCGCCCACATCCGGCAGCTCCGGATAATCCTCGGCGGACTCGGCGGAAATGGTAAAGGAAGCGTACCCCGCCCGGATGGAGACCTTATAATTCTCGTCCACCACCACGGTCACCGACCCCTCCGGCAGGCGGCGGATAATGTCGCCGAACAGCTTCGCCGGGAGGATGCACTGCCCCATGTCGGACACGTCCGCATCGATCTCATAGGTGATGGCGGTTTCCATATTATAACCGGTGAGGCTCAATCCCTGTCCGGCCTTGCAGAGGATTCCTTCAATGACGGAAAGACTGCTCTTCTGGGCGACAGTACGTCCTGCGATGTTCAGTCCCGTGACCAGCATATTTTTTTCACAGGTAAAACGCATAGTCAAAATCCTTTCTTTCTGATTTTATTCAATATATTTCTCTTTCAATAGGTTTAGGTAGTAATAACAGTGGTAGTGCAAACTTATGTGGATAAGTCCTTTTTTCTTTAGAGCCGCAATTCTTTTTTATCCACAGCCAAATGTGAATAATGGATCCTTTTTCCACAGGGGCTGTTAGCAGAGAAAACGGGTGCAACTTATCAACAGCTTACATTTCCACATTCCACAGGGGCTGTGGAGAAAATGAGGACGCAATTACAGACAGGAATTGATGTTCGCGGTGATGTCCCGGATGTTATTCTGCATGGTGGTGTCTCCGTTTTTCAGCGCGACTTCGACTTTCCGGATGGCGTACAATACCGTGGAGTGATCCCGGGCAAATTCCTTGCCGATGTCCGGCAGACTCAGGTTGGTGAGCTTGCGGATCAGATACATGGCGATCTGCCTGGCCTCGGCGGTACCCTTGTTTTTCTGGGTACCCCGAAGAACGACTTCGTCGATGGAATAGAACTTGCACACCTGGCTGATGATCAGGCTGGGGGTGGGCAGGGCGTTGCCTTCGCTCTTGAACATGTCGTCGATGGCCCGGGAGATATTGGGAAGATCCAGAGGCATGTTGTTGAGATCCCGGTAGGCCAGAATCTTCTTGACCGTACCCTCAATTTGCCGGACGTTGTTGGTGACGTTGATGGCGATGTAGTTGCACACGTCATCGGAAAGGTTCAGACCCAGGTTTTTCGCCTTGTTTTTCAGAATGGCCATACGGGTCTCGTAATCCGGCGGCTGAATGTCCGCCAGCAAGCCCCACTCAAACCGGGTTTTCAGCCGATCTTCCAGGGTCAGCATGTCGCTGGGCTTGCGGTCGGAGGTCATGACGATCTGCTTATGCTCCTCGTAGAGCTTATTGAAGGTATGGAAGAATTCCTCCTGGGTGGATTCCTTACCGGCGATGAACTGCACATCATCGATGAGAAACAGGTCGGCTTCCCGGTATTTGCTGCGGAATTCAATATTTTTGCCGTTCTGAATGGCGGCAATCAGCTCATTGGTAAATTGGTCGCCCTTGATGTAGACGATGTTGGCGTTGGGATTTTCCTTGCGGATGCCGTTGGCGATGGCGTACAGCAAATGGGTCTTGCCCACGCCGGGGGGGCCATAAAGAAACAGGGGGTTATACACCTGCCCCGGTGTCTTGGAAACGGCAATGGCCGCGCTGTGGGCAAAGCGGTTGGAGGGGCCGACAACGAAGTTGTCAAAGGTAAACTGGGGATTGAAGTCCATGGAGGAAACGCTTTTCCCCTTCTGCTTGAAGGCGTCCAGCTCCTCGTCGCCGAAGACCATCAGCTTCGCGTCGGAATTGAACACTTCCTTCAGCGCGTCCTGAATGTAATCGGTGCAGCGGCGGCGGATGATCTCCCGGCGGAAATCCGAGGGGGAGTACAGAATCAGATTGTTCTCGTTCAGCTCCACCACCTCGGCGTCGTCAAACCAGGCCGAAACGGTGACAGCCCCCAGCCGCTCTTCCATATGGCTTAAAACCTTTGCCCACACATAGGCAGATGAATACATAGGGCAGCTCCTTTCCTTGGAAATCTCTGAATCAATTGTCTTCGGCTGAGCAGCGGATCTTTTCCACCGGCTGTGCGGTTTCCAAAGCGGAAAATATATAAAGATCTCTCGCCGTCAGCTCTTGCCAATTGAATCAGAGCTTTCCTAACTCTTTTGAGGTAAAAACAGTAGAAATCACTCTATTTTTGCGTATAATCTCTCAACCTAAATTTTATCACATTTCCACAGAAAAAACAAGGTTTTTTTGTGGAAATACAATCAATTCCCGAAAGGGACGCCAAAAGAATCCTAAATTAAACAAAGTACATCTGATCGTCCGTAAAAAGAGGAAACCCGCCCATATCTGTTTTCCCCGGAAAGAAAAATTTCGTCGAATTATACCTTGACCCGTGGACAAAACTATGCTAAAATCGAACATTAAGAACCCGGCAATGGCCGTAGGATTCATAGGAGTTCGGTATGAAAAAGGTCTGGACATATCTTGTCATTGCCTTCATCGCGCTGCTGGCGTCTGTCAATTACGAGCTGTTCGTTTTCCCCAACCAGTTCGCCCCCTCCGGCATCAACGGCATCTGCACCATGATCCAGTACGTCACCGGCGTCAGCGTGGGGTATCTGAGCCTGCTGATCAATATTCCTCTGGCAATTTGGTGCTATATTGAGGTCAGTAAGCCCATGGCCATCCGCAGCATGGTCTACGTGGTCACCTTCTCTCTGGGACTGCTGATTCTGGACAAGGTGGATCTGTCCGCCTTTGCCTACGTTACGGAGAACGGCACCAGCAAAATTCTCGGACCCATGGTCGCGGGCGTTATCCAGGGCTTTGTGTACTCCATTCTCATCAAGGCCAGCGCCTATACCGGCGGCACGGATTTTATCTCCGCCATTGTCCACAAGCACAGCCCCAACCGGACGTTTTTCGGCATGAGCTTCGCCATTAACTCCGCCATTGCCATCGTCAGCTATTTTGTCTACGGCTGCCAGATGGAGCCGGTGATTTTGTGCATTCTCTATACCTTCATGTCCACCACGGTGGGCGACCGGCTGATGAAGTCCGGCCGGGAGGCCATCTGCTTTGAAATCATCACCAATTCCCCCCAGGAGGTTTCTCAGGAGCTGATCAAGAAGCTCCACCACACCGCGACCTTCCTCCCCGCAAAGGGCATGTACTCCGGCCGGGAGACCAGCGTTCTACTGTGTGTGGTCAATAAGACTCAGGTGGCGCTGGTCAGCCAGATCGTCCATAAGTACCCCCATACCTTTGCCATTGTCCATCCCGTGAGCGAGATTCTGGGCAATTTCAAGAACCTCAGCTCCTCCGGCAAGGAGGTCGTGGAGGTTCTGGACGCAGGGGACAGAAAAACATTGTAAGACAACACCGCGCAGTTGCTTCGTGGAATTGCGCGGTGCAGCCATAAATTTATCAAATATATTTCCTTTAGGAGGTTATCCCAATGGCGTATTATTACCCGGAACCCAGCCACACCTTCAGCGAGTATCTTCTGATTCCCGGCTACACCTCGGAAGACTGCATTCCCAATAATGTCAGCCTGAAAACGCCCCTGGTCAAGTACCGCAAGGGCGCGGAGGAACCGGCGATTTCCCTGAACGTACCCATGACGTCCGCCGTCATGCAGTCCGTCTCCAATGACACCCTCGCCATTGCCCTGGCAAAGGAGGGCGGCATCAGCTTCATTTACGGTTCTCAGTCCATCGAGAATCAGGCTGCCATGGTGGCACGGGTGAAGGGCTATAAGGCCGGTTTCGTCACATCCGCCTCCAATCTGACCCCGGAAGCCACCCTCGCCGACGTGCTGGCGCTGAAGCAGCGCAACGGCTTCTCCACCGTGGCCATCACCGAGGACGGCACCGCCAATGGCAAGCTCCTGGGCATCGTCACCAGCCGCGACTACCGTGTCAGCCGTATGGCCCCCACCGACAAGGTCAAGGACTTCATGACCCCCCGTCAGAAGCTTATCACCGCCCCTGCGGACACCACCCTGAAGGAAGCCAACGACATCATTTGGGAGCACAAGCTCAACAGCCTGCCCATCGTGGACGAGAATGACCACCTGATGTATTTCGTATTCCGAAAGGACTACTCCTCCCACAAGGACAATCCTCTGGAGCTGCTGGACAGCAAGAAGCGCTATCTGGTGGGCGCGGGCATCAACACCCGTGACTACGCCACCCGCATTCCCGCTCTGCTGGAAGCCGGTGCGGACGTGCTGGTGATCGATTCCTCCGAGGGCTACACCTGCTGGCAGGAAAAGACCATCAAATGGGTGCGGGACACCTACGGCGACACCGTGAAGATCGGCGCCGGCAACGTGGTGGACAGGGACGGATTCCGTTTTCTGGCGGAAGCCGGGGCTGACTTTGTGAAGGTCGGCATCGGCGGCGGCTCCATCTGCATCACCCGGGAGACCAAGGGCATCGGCCGGGGTCAGGCCACCGCGCTGATCGAGGTCGCCGCGGCCCGGGACGAGTATTATAAGGACACCGGCATTTACGTGCCCATCTGCTCCGACGGCGGCATTGTCCACGATTACCACATGACCCTGGCGCTGGCCATGGGCGCGGACTTCCTGATGCTGGGTCGGTACTTCGCCCGCTTCGACGAAAGCCCCACGAATAAGGTCATGGTCAACGGCGCGTACATGAAGGAATATTGGGGCGAAGGCTCCAACCGCGCCCGGAACTGGCAGCGTTACGACCTGGGCGGTTCCGCCAAGCTCAGCTTTGAGGAAGGCGTGGACTCCTACGTCACCTACGCCGGCCCCCTGCATGACAACGTGGAATCGTCTCTGTACAAGGTCAAATCCACCATGTGCAACGTAGGCGTGACAAGCATCCCCGACCTGCAAAAGAACGCCAAGCTGACGCTGGTATCCTCCGTGTCCATTGTAGAGGGCGGATATCACGATGTGACGCTGAGAAGCTCTGCTCCGGTGAAGTAAACAATGATGTGAAAAGTGCTGCCCGGCTGGGCAGCACTTTTCACGTTTCCAACGTGATTGTTCACACAATTTGATTGATTCTTTGATTGATTGCTGCTATAGTGTGAGATAGGACGTGAGATTATGGGGAAAAGTGTAGAATACTATCTGTCCAAAGGGTACGACCGGAAAATGGCAGAATATTTTGCTTCTGGGCGCAAACGCATTACCAAGGTCATTCCCAGAAATGATTTCACATTGCTGCTGAGCTTTGATAATGGCGAGACTCGACTGTACGATGCTGGCCCTTTGCTTCAGGCCGGAACCGTATTTGAACCCTTCCGGGAATGGGATAATTTCCGCAGAGTATACCTGGACGAGGGCCACAGCGTCTGCTGGGACATTGACCCCAATATTGACAGCAATGAGGTGTGGAACAACAAGGTGGACTTGTGTTCGGACAGCTGCTATGTGGACAGCGTTCCTTTTCATTGACATAGAGCCTGAAAATCCCGCTGCTGAATTGCAGCGGGATTTACTTTTGCTTCTTCTCTTCCTGTTCCACGTGTTTTCTCAGAACAAGGTTAATGTACTGTGACAGCGGGCGGCAATCCTCGTCCGCCTTTTCACGCAGCTTTTCCAGCAGGTCACTGTCAATCGTGATGCTGATTCTTTCTTTTAACGGTTGCATGTTCCGTATCACCTCGTGCGTGTATAATGCCTTACTTCTGCTTTTTGTCTTTCTGCTCCATGTACTTTCTCAGAATCAGGTTAATATACTGAGACAATGGACGGCAGTCTTCGTCCGCTTTTTCCCGAAGCTTTTCCAGCAGGTCACTGTCTATTGTGATGCTGATTTTCTCTTTTAACGGTCGCATGTCCCATCACCTCGGGGATATTATACCATTTGGTAAGGCTTTATATTGACAAGTATGGAAAAGTAGGATACACTACTACCAATGAGGTGATACAATGATCGTTGTATTAAACGACCGTCAATTTGGAAAAAACATTCGGTTCCTCCGCAGACGGCGCCGTTACAGCCGTTGGGAGCTGGCAAATCTGATCTGCTCTTACCCCAAGGTCATCCGGGATTGGGAAACCGGCAGGAGCTTCGACGTGGATTCCGTTTGTATGCTGAATATTGGAAAACTGTTTGGTATTCCTATCGAATCCCTGATTGATGACGACCTCAGACGGATTTACAAGTCCAGAAAATGACCCCCGCTGCTTTTCAGCAGCGGGGGCATTGCTTATCTTACGAAGGATGTACTTAAATTGCAGTTCCAGCTTTCTCCCGGCTCCAGAATGGCGGCGGCGGGCTTTTCCTCCCAGCGGATGGAGCCACCCTCCGGGCTGGGAAGGCTGTGCCACGGCTCGATGCACACGAACCTTGGCTCTCCTCCCGGCATCGACCAGATCAGCGTGTATGGGAACTCCGAAATATCGCACACCACGCCCCGGCCGGTGCCTTTCTCGTAAATCCCCAGCTTGTGGGATCTGAGGTTCACCATGCAGTGGCTGTCGTTGGCGAACAGCTCCCGGGTGATGGGAAGGGCGCGGATGTTGCTGCCCAGAGTGTAGAAATCCCCGTGAATCAGCCCCAGCGGCTGACAGTCCAGGCAGATGGGAGACTCCGGCTCGCTGAACCGAAGCTCGTAGTCCGACAGCGTATGCTCCTCGTCAAAGGGAACGGCAAAGGCGGGATGATAGCCGATGCCAAAGTACAGCTTGTCGGCGTCCCGGTTTTCCACCGTCAGCTTGTGATGCAGGGTGTCGCCCTCCAGGGTGAAGGTGGAAATCAGCCGGAACGCATAGGGGAACATCCGCAATGTTTCCTCATTGCTGCGCAGCTCCAGCACAATGGCGTTCTCCGACTGGCGCACCAGCGTATGCTCCATCAGACGGGCAAAGCCGTGCTGCTTCGCCTGGTACACTTCGCCCTTGGCTTCAATCAGTCCGTCCACGACCTTTCCGGCGTGGGGGAACAGAATGGGCGCGTGATAGCCCCAGACGCTTTCGTCCGCCTGCCACATATGTTCCACGTCGTCGTATTTTCGCAGGACGCTTTTTACCTGCGCGCCCCAGGTGGTGACGGTGACGATCAGGTAGTCATTTTCAATCGTGTATTCCATAGCTTATTTCTGCTCCTTCAGCAGGTCGCGGATTTCAGTCAGAAGCACTTCCTCGTTGCTGGGCTTGGGCGGCTCGGCGGGGGCGGCCTCTTCCTTCTTCTTGCCCAGCTCCGTCAGCTTGTTCAGGCTTTTCACCAGGAAAAACACCACCAGCGCCAGAATCAGAAAATTGATCACGGCGGAGATGAAGTTGCCGTAGTTCAGGGTATTGAGAATCACGTTTCCGGCGTCGTCCACCACAGGCTCCCCAAACAGCCGGGGCAGGACGAGCTTCATTTCCGAAAAATCGATGCCGCCCAGGAAGATGGACACGATGGGCATGATGATGTCGTCGGTCAGGCTCTTGGTGATGGTGGAGAACGCCGCGCCGATGATGGTACCGACGGCCAGCGCCATGGCGTTTCCCTTAATGGCGAAGGCGGCAAACTCGTCCCACCAGGAGGGCTTTTTCACGGGATTTTTCATGATGCGTCTCCCTTATTTCTTCTCGATGACTTCAATGCCGCCCAGGTACTTCCGCAGAACCTCGGGAACCACGATGGAGCCGTCGGCTCTCTGGTTCTGCTCCACCATGGCGGGGAAAATACGGGAGGTGGCGAGACCGGAGCCGTTCAGGGTGTGGACGAACTCGGGCTTGCCGGTGGCCTCCCGGCGGAAGCGGATGTTGCCCCGGCGCGCCTGGTAATCCCGGGCGTTGGACACGGAGGAAACCTCCTTGTAGCCGTTCATGGAGGGAATCTGAATCTCAATATCATAGGTGCGCGCCATGGAAGCGGAGCAGTCGCCTGCGGCCAGCTTCACGGTGCGGAAGTGGAAGCCCAGACCCTTCACCAGATTCTCGGCCTTGCGCACCAGCTCCTCAAAGGCCGCGTCGGAATCTTCGGGGCGGGTGAACTGGAACATTTCCACCTTGTTGAACTGGTGACCGCGTACCATGCCCCGCTCGTCGGCATGGCCGGAACCGGCTTCACGGCGGAAGCAGGGGGTGTAGGCGAAGAACTTCCGGGGCAGCTCGGCCTCGGTGAGAATCTCGTCCCGGTAGATGGAGCAAAGGGCGGCCTCCGCGGTGGGCAGCATATAGTGGATGCGGTCGTCGGTGGGGTTGGCAATCTTATAGACCTCGTCGGCAAACTTGGGGAACTGACCGGCCGTCTCGCCGCACTGGTACTCCAGCATGTGGGGCGGCAGGATGAACTCGTAGCCGTCGGCAATGTGGCAGTCGATGAAGTAGTTCAGCAGCGCCCATTCCAGACGTGCGCCCATGTCCTTATACATCCAGAAGCCGGAACCCGCCAGCTTGACGCCCCGGTCGTAATCGATAAGACCCAGACCCTCGCACAGGTCAACATGGTGCTTGGGGGTGAAGTCAAACTTGTGAGGCTCGCCAAAGTAGCGCAGCGGCTCATTGTTTTCCTTTCCGCCGGGCTTCAGGTCGGGGTCGGGCAGGTTGGGCAGGCTCAGCATGGCGACGCGGTATTCGTCGCTGAGGGTCTTCAACTCGGCCAGCTCCTGCTCGATGGCCTCGGCGATCTGCACGGACTGGGCATTGTTGGCGGCGATGGCGGCGTCCAGCTCGGATACGTCCTTGCCCTCCTTCTCGGCCTTCTTCTTCATGCCGAAGAGCTTGCCGTTTTCCTTCGCCAGCTTGTTCTTCTGGGCGGTCTGAGTCTCGGTGTTGGTTTTTAGGGTGCGGATTTTTGCGTCCAGCTCCAGAATGCGGTCGACGGTGGCATCGCAGTCCACTTCCTTCGCCCGCAGACCGGCCTTGACGGCGTCGGGATTTTCCTTGATTTT
>CAKTKF010000018.1 GCA_934569215.1 uncultured Oscillospiraceae bacterium | reverse complement strand
ACCCACGCCGTCGGCCAGCTTGATCACGCCGTTGTCCTGAAGCAGAAGCAGAGCGCGGGCTTCGTTGGTGGTGTCGTTGGGAACCGCGATCACGTCGCCGTCGGTCAGATCGCTCAGCGCGGTCTTGGTGCCCGGATAGATGCCGAAAGGCTCATAGTGGATAGCGGCCACGGCCACCAGGTCGGTACCCTTCTTTTCATTGAAATCGTCCAGATAGGGAGTGTGCTGGAAGTAGTTGGCGTCAATTTCGCCGCTGTCCACCACCAGATTGGGCTGCACATAGTCCTCAAACTCGGTGACCTCCAGCGTCCAGCCTTCCTTGGCAAGAATTTTTGCGGCTTCTGCCAGGATTTCCGCGTGGGGCGTGGGAGAGGCGGCCACGGTGATGGCGCCCTTTTCCTCTACGGTTTCCGCAACCTCGGCACCGGCGGCTGCGCCGCCCTCTACAACCAGCGTGTCCTCGTAGTCCTTGCCGTAGGTGTCCAGCAGGGTGGCCTCATAGTCGGCGTGGAAGAAATTCTCGTTGCCCAGGGTCTTGATCTCGTCGTTCAGCCAGTTCAGCAGGGTGGTGTTGCCCTTGGTGACGGCGGGGGCGATGGTGTCCGCGCTGCCCAGGGAGGGGATGCCTACCACATAGCCGGGATTTTCAATGGAGAAGGCGATGACTTCGGTGTTGTCGTTGGCCCAGGCCACGCCGTTGCCGTTTTCAAAGGCGGTCTTGGCCTCGGCGTAGGCGTCGTACTTCTGCAGCTTGATCTCGGGGTTGTTCTTTTCCAGATAGGTCTCGGCGGTGGTGCCGGAGATCACGATGACCTCATCGTCAGCGCCGATCTCGTCCAGGGATGTGATCACCGCGTCCTCGGGGGAAACGACGCCCAGCGCCACGTTCATATAAGGAAGGGCGAAGTCCACTTCCTGCGCCCGCTCGGGGGTGACGGTGAAGTTGGCGAGGATGATGTCCACCTTGCCGGTCTGCAAATACTCAATGCGGTTGGCAGCCTCGGTGGAGACGTAGTTGATCTTCACGCCCAGGTCTTCGCCGATGCGGTTGCCGAAGTACACGTCGTAGCCCTGATAGTCGCCGTTCTCATCCACATAGCCGAAGGGGCTCTTGTCGGAGAACACGCCGATGTTGATGGTGCCGCTGGACTTGATCTCTTCCAGCGTGCGGAACGCGCCCTTGTCTGCGGATGCGTCAGTGGGTTCCGCCGTCTTCGCGCCGCAGCCGGCAAGCAGGGATGCGGCGACGGTCAGGCTCAGGAAAACAGCTCCGATTTTCTTAATGAAGTTTTTCATAAAAAGTCCTCTCTTTTCGATAAAATCAATGAATTCAGGGAATCCAAGCACAAAAAATGCCGGGGCTTCAAACAGCTCCCGGGCAAATGGCGTTATGATATCCCTTCGGAAAAATCATGTTTCAGGTGCAGCAAAATGTATACGAATGCACCCCGCCATACGGATATGCCCGGGAGATACGCATTCGACAACAAGACTGTGCTGCATAAGAATTGACTTCAAACATTGCAATCCGCTCCTTTCGTTTCGCTGCTCAGATTCGATGGCTAGATAATACACCTACTTCCCTGGTTTGTCAATAGGTTTTGAAAAAATATTTTCCTATTTTTCTGGTAGGGAATATAGGCTTATCGAATTGCAGGATAAAAGCCCGCCCCACGGAATGGGCGGGCCGCATTAGACAGTTAACAAAGGCAGCGGGTAATTGAGCTGCCCCCCTTGCCTCCCCCTATGGGAGAGGTGGCTGAGCGCAGCGAAGACGGAGAGGAGGAACGAGGGTGCAAGACCCTCTCAGTCACCTGCGGTGACAGCTCCCCCAAAGTGGGAGCCAAGTGGCTGTACCTCGACCCATCAAATGCGGAGCGGGCAATTTGTTCTCATATTACGTAGTCGTCTCCCGCGGGACACTGCTCGATCAGGTCGGCAATGGTCACGCTTTCCAGATAGTCCTGAATCACCTTATCCAGCCCCTGCCACAGCGCCAGCGTGCGGCATTGCCCCGACCGGGAGCAGGTTCCGGCGCTCTCCTCCAGACAGGATACCGGGGCGAGGGATTCCTCCGTCAGCCGCAGAATGCTGCCCACCGTGTACTGCTCGGGTTTTTTCGTCAGCCGGTATCCGCCGCCCTTGCCCCGCAGGCTCTCCACGGCCTTCGCCTTTACCAGCATCCGGATGATGCTCTCCAGATATTTCTCGGAAATTTCCTGCCGCTGGGCGATCTCTTTCAGAGAAATAAACTCTCCCGACCGATGCTCGGCCAGGTCTATCATCACGCGCAGGGCATACCGCCCCTTTGTGGAAATCAACATAACAGGTTCCTCCAGATAGGATTCTTTAATTCCTATTATACAGCAAGGTTTATAGGAAATCAAGAGGGATTTGCCGGAGAAATTCGCTCCGGAAAACGCCTCTAAACCGAAAATATCCTGATTCCCCGGCCGTCCGGCGCCGCTGTGCGCGGACGTGGCAGACCGTTGCCGAGAAATTGAGAAAGCATTTTCCTTTTTGGCAGAGAATATGGCGGTGATTCGTGATTCAATCCTCCGGTAATCAGCGGCGATTTCATATGTATTAAACAAAATTCCCTAACTAAATTGCAGCAAATCCACAATATACCGCAGAGAAATTACTTTCGCAATCCGGCGTTGACGATTGGAAAAACAGATGCTATATTGGGCTTACCAACAAAAAAACAGGAGGTTAAACCATGAAAAAGATGTTTGCTGTTTTGCTGTCCGTCATGTTGCTTCTCGGAATGCTGTCCATGACGGCTTTCGCGGACGAGAGCGCGGACGAAACCATGATCCCCGTGGTCGTCCAGGTTCCGGAGAGCTGGGGCGTCCCGAATCTGTGGGCTTGGGCGGATGACGGCACCAACGCCTTTGCGGCGTGGCCCGGCGAGGAAATGGACGCCCTGGCCGAGGGCTGGTATTACACCTATGTCCCCGCCTTTGTCCAGAATGTCATCGTAAACGCCAATCAGGGCACCGATGCGGCTGTCCAGACCGAAGGCATCGTGGTAGAGGCCGGTAAGGAAGTGTGGATCACGGTTGCGGAAAATCTGACTGCCTCCGTCTCCTACGAGGCGCAGCTGCGGGGCGAAATTCCCGCGTATGTGGAGAAGTTTGTCGTTCACGCCTATGTTCCCCTGTCCTGGAAAACCGTGAATCTGTGGGCGTGGTCGGCGCCGGACGGTACCAACGCCTTTGAAAGCTGGCCGGGCAAGGCCATGCAGGAGGGGGACAACGGCTGGTTCACCTGCAAAGCCCCCACTTGGGTCAACTCCCTGATTATCAACGGCAACGAAGGAACCGTCCAGACCGAGGACGTCAGCATTGAGGGGAAGGAGCTGTGGATCACCGTCTACGAGGACCTGACCTACGAGCTGAGCTACGAAGACCCCGACAAGGCCGTGGAGGACGTGACCGTACACGCCCAGGTTCCCGCAGATTGGGCTGACCCCAGTTGCTGGGCATGGTCCGCGCCGGACGGCACCAACGCCTTTGCTTCCTGGCCGGGCGAAGCGCTGACCAAGGACGGCGATTGGTACAACATTCAGGTTCCCGGCTGGATCAACTCCGTGATCATCAACGCCAACGAAGGCGCTGTCCAGACCACGGATTTGTCCGTCGAGGCCGGCAAGGAGGTCTGGGTTGTGGTGACGGATGCCGAAAACGCCCAGGTCTTCTACGAGGCGCCTGCGCAGGATGCCACAGCCACCGAGCCTGCGGCGGAGACGACCGTCCCCGCCTCCACGGAAGCGCCTCAGGAAGCGGCCAAGAGCAGCAATACCGGCGTGATCGTCGGCGTTGTCGCCGCAGTCGTCCTTCTTGGCGGCGGCGCGGCAATCGTGGCAAAGAAGAAAAAGAGCTAAAACACTCAATCGTATCCCCGGCGGGTACACGTCAGCCGTGTACCCGCTGACGGTCTATCAAGGAGGCTTTTATGAAACGGTTTCTCACTGTGATAGTATGCTTTGCGATGCTGCTGAGCCTGACCGCCTGCGGCGGCAAAACGGGCAGCGCGGACGTAAATAAGCTGGTCATCTGGCATGACAAGGAAGACGCGGTAATCACTGCCCTTTCCGATTATCTGGCGCAGACCGTGCCGGAGCTGGACATCCAATTTGAAAAGAAAACCAGCCTGACCGATTCTCTGAAGCTGGTGGGCAATGACCCCTCCGCCGCTCCGGATCTTTTCCTGTTCGCCCACGATAAAATCGGCGTTTTTGCCGAAATGGGGATTCTGGCGCCGGTGGAACCGCTGCTGGAAGAAGGGACGCTGGATAGCTTTCTGCCCATGACCCTTCAGGCGGCCACCTACAAAGACACCCTGTACCAGCTGCCGCTGTATTTTGAAACGCTGCTGTTCATGTACAACCGCCGTTATATGCAGGATAATGAGGTTCCCGCCACAACGGAAGCGCTGTACACCTATATGGAAAACAATACCGGCCGGGGGCGCTACGGCTTCGTGGAGCAGCACAGCACCGCCTACTATTCCGCCGCCTGGATCCATGGCTTCGGCGGCTCCATCATTGACAGCAGCGGCACCCCCTTCCCCGACGGGCAGGCTGTGCAGGACGCGCTGGCCTATCACCTGAAATTTGTAAAGCTGATGCCGGGGGAGACGGAATACAATACCGTCAACACGCTGTTCCTGGAAGGGAAAGCGGACGCTACCATCGGCGGTCCCTGGATGGTTCCCTCTGCCAGAGAAGCCGGAATTGATCTGGGCATTGCCCCCATGCCGACGGTGGACGAGACCGGTCTTGCCCTGGCTCCCTATTCCGGCGTGCAGGGCGTTCACGTTCTGAAGGCTGCCGCCGAGCAGAAAACCGGGGCGGTAAAGCAGCTGCTGGCGGCTCTGGCAAAGCCGGAGATCGGCACGTCTCTGGCGCTGGCCAGCGGATGCGCCCCGGCAAACAGCAGCTGCTACGAAGACGCCCGCGTCGCGGAGGACGCGCTGGTGCAGGCCATGCGGCAAACCGCGGAAATTGCCGTTCCCATGCCCAACATCCCCGAAATGGACGTCATGTGGACGGTGGTCAGTAACCTTCTGACCGATGTGAACCTGTCCGGCAAGGATATTCCCTCCAGCTTCCGCTCAGCCGAAGAGCAGGCGGAAAGCCTGATCGCGGGAATGAAATAAAGGGAGTACGCCATGGAGAAAAAGAAACGGAAGGAGTGGATACGCTCCTACGCCTGTTCAGCGCCCTCCCTGCTGCTGATCGGGCTGATGGTGGTGTTTCCCATTCTCTACACCTTCTATATCAGCCTGACCAATATGAACGTCTACCACTGGTTTGACTTCACTCTGGTGGGACTGGATAACTACATCCGGGCGCTGTTCGTGTTCGATTCCGGCTTCCTGTCCGCACTGCTGGCAACGATCCTTTGGACGGTCGTCAGCATGGTTTTGCAGCTGGTCATCGCCTTTTTCCTTGCAAACCTTCTGAATATCGAAAAGCTCCGGCTGCGCAAGCTTTACAAAACGGTGCTGATGTTTCCCTGGGCGATGCCCGGATATGTGGGGATTCTGCTCTGGAAAACCGGAATGTTCAACACCCAGTTCGGCCTGCTGAATCAGTGGATGGACAAGCTGGGGCTTACGGCGGTCAGGTGGCTTTCTTCCGACGTGTCAGCCTTTCTGAGCTGCACGGTGGTCAATCTGTG
This sequence comes from uncultured Oscillospiraceae bacterium, assembly GCA_934569215.1. Taxonomy (GTDB): domain Bacteria; phylum Bacillota; class Clostridia; order Oscillospirales; family Oscillospiraceae; genus Faecousia. Next base: position 4,421 of record CAKTKF010000018.1, on the reverse strand, counting down.
GCTGGCGCTGCCCTTCATGATCATGATTATGGACGGGGCCTTGCAGAGCATCGACAAAAGCTACTACGAAAGCGCCATTCTGGACGGTGCGGGCGTCTTTGCCCGGGCAAAGTACATTACCGTCCCCGCCATGCGTCCCATCATTGCCCCGGCGGTGATTATCACGGTATTCACGACCTTCAAGCAGTTCGACGTCGTCTACCTGCTGACGCAGCAGGCCGGCGCGAAAACCGGCTCCGGGTTCCACACCATCCTGACCTACGCCTACGAAAATGCGTTTATCACCAACAATTACGGCTATTCCTCGGCCATTTCCATGATTATTTTCGCACTTTTGCTCCTGTTTTCCGCAAAATTCCAGCTGAAGGAGGATGCCTGATGACGAAACGCAGATGGCGGGAGGGCGTTGGGCTGACGGCGCTGAATGTCTTTTTCATTGCGCTGTGCTTTCTGACGCTGATTCCCATTCTCTATGCTCTGAGCGTCTCCTTTAACGGGTCAAACAGTCTGCTCAGCTCCGATTTTTCCTTTATCCCCAGGAATTTCACCCTGAAAAACTACCGGGAAGTCCTCTTTGGGGAGAATATCACGCTCTGGTTCCGGAATACCGTTTTTCTGGCAGCTGTGACCGTATTCCTGTCCCTGCTGGTGGCGGTTCCGGCGGCCTACTGCTTTTCCCGCCGCCGCTTTCCGGGAAGAAAAGCCATTCTCCGGTGCCTGGTGCTGCTGAATTCCTTCCCGGCGATTCTTTCCATGTTCGCAATCTACCGTCTGCTGCGGCCGATGGGGCTGGTCAATACCCGGCTGGGGCTGATTCTGGTTTACACGGGAACCATGGCGGTGTTCAGCCTGTGGAACACCAAGGGCTACTTTGACACCATCCCCACGGAAATTGAGGAGGCTGCCAGAATCGACGGCGCTTCCGACGGGCAGATCGTCCTGAAAATCGTCATGCCCCTGGCAAAGCCCAGCATCATCACCACAGCGCTCCAGGTGCTGATTTATGTGTGGAACGAATACATCTACGCAACGACCTTCCTGACCGGAGAAAGCAAGTATACCCTGGCCGCCGGGCTGAATGCCCTTCAGGCAACGGAGATGACCGGCTCCTGGCCGGTATTCGCGGCGGCGGCCGTTACCGTATCTCTGCCGGTGCTTGTGATTTTCTTCCTGTGCCAGAAGTACATGACCTCCGGGCTGACGGCTGGAGGTGTCAAGGGATGAAGCTGGACGCTGTTTTGCACATTCCCATGTCGGAATACTGCTGCGGGCTGGATGAGCGCCGCATCGTTTACCGACTGCGCTGCGCCAAGGGGGACATGAAGCGGGTAACGCTTTTCTACGCCGACACCGCGTGCCGGGTCAATCCGATTCTGTTTACCTCCGTCCCCATGGAAAAGGTTCTGTCGGACGCCTGTCACGACTACTGGCAGGTGATTGTGGACAGCCCCTATAATCGGGTCTATTACTACTTTCAGCTGGACGACGGTGCGGAGACGACGCTGTACTACAGTAATCTCTTTACCGACCAGCTCGCGCAGGATCGTTCGGAATACTTCAAGCTTCCCTTCAACCACCGCAGTGACATTGCCCGCGTACCGGCGTGGGTGAAGGATGCCGTCGTGTATAACATTTTCCCGGACAGCTTTGCCTCCGGCAAATGCGAAATTTCCGGGCAGCCCCGGTCACAGCAATTTGAACGGCAGACCGTGCGGGGAAAGCTTGGCGGAACGCTGGAGGGGGTTGCGCAGAATGTGGATTACCTGAAAGCGCTGGGTATCAACTGCGTTTATCTGAATCCGATCTTCACCGCCGGGGAATACCACAAGTACGATCTGCTGGACTATTACCATGTTGACCCCTGCTTCGGCGGAAATGACGCCTTCCGGAATATGGTCAATACGCTCCACGCTTCCGGCATCCGGGTTATTATCGACGGCGTGTTCAACCACTGCGGCTGGCATTTCTTCGCCTTTGAGGACGTGGTTAAACATCAGGAGAAGTCCCGTTACAAAGACTGGTTCTACGGCCTGACCTTCCCCGTGTATCGTCCCCAAACCCCGGAGGAAATTCCCGGCTACGCCTGTTTCGCCTATGAACGCATGATGCCAAAGCTGAACACCGCGAACCCGGAGGTGCAGAAATACTTCTGTGACGTGGGCGCTTACTGGGTGCGGGAATACGGCATTGACGGATGGCGGCTGGACGTGGCCAGCGAGGTCAACGACGGCTTCTGGCGGGCGTTCCGCAGTGCGGTCAAACGCGAGAATCCGGAAGCGCTGCTGATCGGCGAGGTCTGGGAAAGCGCCGGGCATTGGCTTCAGGGAGATATGTTCGACTCCACCATGAACTACGACTTCCGGAAGCACTGCTGCGCATTTTTCGCCGAAAAGCGCATCGACGCAGCAGATTTCTCCGGGCGCATTACGGATATGCTCATGCGCTACCGGCTGCAAATGCTCCCGGCGCAGCTGAACCTTCTGGACAGCCACGACGTCAGCCGTTTTCTGTCCCTGTGCGGCGGGGATACCGCAAGCTACCGTCTTGCGTTCCTGTTTATGATGTGCTTTGTGGGAATGCCCACCATTTTTTACGGAGACGAGCTTGGCGTTCAGGGCATCCGGGAGGAAGAATACCGCGCCCCCATGCCGTGGAAGGGCGGCGATATGGCGCTGCCGGGATTTTTCCGGAAAGCCATCGCCATGCGGCACGCCTTGTCTCCCCTGCGGGATGGCACTTTTCAGATGCTGTCCGCCGAGGAGGGCAGCCGCGTGATCCGCTTCCGCAGGGATACCGGAACGTCGTCCGTGACGGTATCCATCAACGCAGGAAAAACCGATGCCGCAGTTTCTTCCTCCGAAGAAACGCTGTATTGGGCAGAGGGGCTGCAAAACGGCATCCTGTCCCCCGGCGGATTTTCCGTAACCTATCGATAAATTTTTCCCCGACCCTTTCAGGCCGGGGAAAACTATGCTATACTGGAACGAAGGTGGTGAAGAAGGATGGGTGTAACCATTAAGGATGTAGCCGAGGCGGCGGGGGTCTCGATCTCCACTGTTTCCAAGGTTCTGAACGGACATTACAGCATTTCCGAAAAGACGGCCGAACGCGTTCGCGGCATTATGCGGGAGATGAATTATTATCCCAACGCCAATGCCCAGAGCTTTGCCAGCGGCTCCAATCACACGGTCGTGCTGCTGGCAAACCTTGCCCCCAACGCCGCTTTTCAGAATCCTCATATGTTTGAAATCATTGCCGGTCTGGAGGAAGCGCTCTGCAAACGGGGGTACCGGCTGATCCTGCGGGGTACGGATGCGACCTCTGCCTGCGGCATTGCGGAGGAGATCATTTCCCGCCGCAGCGCGGACGCCATTGCCGTCCATGTGGGCGTCATGTCCCATCCTCTGGCCGCCGTGCTCACCCGGCTGCAGTTCCCCCACATTGTTCTGGGCGCGCCGGATTTTGACAGTCAGGTCTGCTGGATCGACAACAGCAACACGTATTCCGGCACGGTCGCCGCAAGCTTCCTTCTGTCGCGGGGGTATAAACGGCTTGCCTTTATCGGCGGAAAATCCTATGATTTGGGTTCCGCTCTCCGCCTGCAGGGCGTGAAGCAGGGGCTTTCCAACGCGGGAGAGAAACTGGAAGACCAGTATATCTGGCTCGGGGAATCCACCCGGGCGGATGGCTTCCGCATGGTGGAAAATCTTCTGAGTCAGAAAGAATTGCCGGACGCCATCATCTGCGCCAACAATTACATCGCCCTTGGCTGTGTGGACGCGGTCGCAAAAAAGGGACTTCGCATTCCGAAGGATATCGGCGTTATGGCCTTTGACAATTTCCCCTTTTCCCAGATTATCGAACCGCCGCTGACGGTGGTGGACATCAACGTCCGGGACATGGGCGCCCAGGCGGCAAAATTTCTGACAGACATCATGCGCCATCCCAATACGCAGATTCAGACCTATATCACCACCTCTGATGTGATCGTAAGAGGGTCTACGCGATAAAAAAATCATATGTACCCCTCATACTATAAATGGTATTATCATGCACGATCACATCAAAGAGGGGGGCATCCATGAAGCAAGATACCGTTACCGGCATGGAATACAGCTTCCGTAAGAAGAAAACCAAGCGGTAGGAATTTCCGGAAAGCATGGACGAGATCATTCCCCGGGAGGAATGGGCGGGTGTCATTGAACCCCATTATTCCAGAGGGAAGCGTGGGCAGAAATTCCCGGAGGATTTTCTGTTTTCTTCAAAAAATCCTTGACATTTCTGCCGTTTTCCTGTAAACTAAACTGGTCTGCGAATGCGGACATATCCTTGCTCCCGGCGCGTCCGGGGGCCAAAAGTCCAAAAGGAGGTGCAATCAACATGGCTAAGATCACCGGTAAGTATGAGGTGCTCTACATCAT
>CAKTKF010000017.1 GCA_934569215.1 uncultured Oscillospiraceae bacterium | reverse complement strand
GCTCCCCAGCCGGAGGACGCCACGCCGCAGGCCATAATAAACGCGCCGCCAAAGCCGCCGCCGAGACAGGCCGTCACAAAGGGTCTGCCCAGGGGCAGCGTCACGCCGTAGAGCAGCGGCGTACCCACGCCCATCATGCCCGGGACGATGGTCGCCCCAATCACGTTGGCAAACCGGGCGTTTCCGGTCTTCCGGGCTTTCACCAGCAGCGCCAGCCCCGCGCCCACCTGTCCCGCACCGGCCATTGCCAGCGTGGGAAACAGCGTCACGTAGCCGTAGCTGTCCAGCTCCATGGAATACAGCGCCACAAAGGCATACTGCATCCCCATCATCACCGCCACCAGGAACACCGCCGTACAGCCGTAGCCCGCGAGAATCCGTACCGCCGGATGCTCGCTCATGCACACCAGCCGCACGCCGCCGCACAGCACCGTAGAGATCAGGCCGGTCAGGGGCATGACCAGCAGCAGATACGGCACCAGCACCAATAGAAATGTGCAGAAGGGCGTCAGCACCATGTCCACGCTCTTGGGCATCCGTTTGTGCAGCCAGTTTTCCAGCCGCGCCAGAAGCCAGCCGCCCAGAATGGCCGCCAGCACGCCGCCCCGGCCGCTGCACAGAATGGACGCGGCGGGGTCAGCGGCATTGTAAAGTCCCAGGGTCTGCGCCAGGTCGTTGACCTCGCTCAGCCCCGTGATCATGCCCAGCATTCCGCCCAGGATGGCCGTTCCGCCGAACTGATCGCAGGCGGAATAGCCCACCCAGGCGGGCATGAAGCTCATGAAGGCGGTACTCACCAGTGACAGTAAATAATATACTGCGGCACTGACCGGGTTTTCCGCGTAACCCGGTACAAACTGGGCGATCAGTGCCGCGAAGCCGGAGCAGAGTCCCGCTGTGATAATGCCGGGAATGACCGGGTCAAAAACCTTTTCGAAAACTTCAAAATTCGGTTTTTTCCGGTTTTCAGGTCGAATTCTGTTTTCCATAAGCTTTTACAGGCTGATTTTCCCCATAACCACCGGATTCCCCGCCCCCGTGACCGTGGGGACGTTGTTGCATCCGGCAAAAATCGTTTCATTGGCCATCACCGCGAAGGCCACGGCCTCCTTGGCGTTGCTGTCATATCCCAGATCCTCGTTGGTCAGAACCCGGCACTCCGGCAGCGCCTTGGCCACCGCCCGCACCAGGGTCTTATTCATGCTTCCGCCGCCGCCGATGATCAGCTTATCCGGCTTGCGAGGGAAATAATGCTCCACGCTGTAGCGGATGGTCTGCGCCGTGTAGTCCGTCACCGTGGCCATCAGATCCTGCCCGGAAATGTGTTCCTGGCGGGCGTAGTCCATGATTTTCTTCACGAAGTCGGGGCCGTAGTATTCCCGTCCGGTGGTTTTCGGAGGCTTCTGCGCAAGGTAGGGATCCTGCATCAGCGTTTCCAGCAGCTTCTCATGCACCTTCCCTCCGGCGGCGTAAGCACCGCCCTCGTCGAAGGCCTTCTCTCCGCCGGTCAGCTCCGTATAAACCGCGTCCATGACCATGTTGCCCGGGCCGGTATCAAAGGCGAACACATCCTCCAACCGGCAGTCCGGGAGCAGGCAGGTGATATTGCCGATGCCGCCGATGTTCTGCAAGGCCACGCACTCGGTCTCGCTGCGGTAAATCAAAAATTCACTGTAGGGTACCAGGGGCGCCCCCAGGCCATCCGCCGCCACGTCCCGAACCCGGAAATCGCTCACCACCGGGCAGCCGAACCGCTGCGCCAGCACGGAGCCTTCCCCCAGCTGGAAGGTACTGCGGAAGCTGTGTCCCAAGTAGGTTTCCGGCAGCGGAATGTGCCAGAAGGTCTGGCCGTGGCTGCCGATAAGGTCGATCTGCTCCGCCCGGACGCCGGTCTGGGCGCACAGCGCCTCCACCGCCTGGACGTACAGCTCCCCCAGGAGGAAATTCATCTTGCAGAAATCCGCCGCGCAGGCGCTGTTGCCGCTGGCCAGCCGCAGAATTTCCCGGCGAATTTCCCCGGTAAAGGGCTGGAAGACAAAGCCCAGCTGTTCGATTTTAGACGCCGTTCCATGGCCGGTGATCCGGCACAGCGCCGCATCCACGCCGTCGGCTGAGGTGCCGGACATCAGTCCCACCACGAGACGGCTGTCTTTTTCCATACATTCTACGATTGGGTGCATATTGTCACCTCACAGCATTTCTTTTGCCAGCATCAGCGCACCGGCCGCCGCGTCCTGCTCCGGCTCCGTGCAGGTAAGGGCGGGGTACTGCCTGCCCATTTCCGCGACAAATGTCTCCCGAAGCTTGGTGTCATGCTCCAGCAGTCCGCCCAGCATGGCGACCTTTCCGGCTTTAATATCCAGCTGACGCGCCACCGCGCCGACTAAGCCGGTCATCTTGACGGCATTGTCCCGGATGATTGCCAGAGCGACCCCGTCGCCCTGCCCGGCTGCCTGCTCCACCAGGGGCGCCAATGCCGCGATCCGGCTCTTGTCGCCGCCGTAGGTGTAGGAAATGATCTTCTTCTGATCATCCAACTCCATCTGTTCGGCCAGAAGCCGGGACAGCAGCGTCTTCTCGCCCCAGCCGTCCCAGGCGCGGGCGATGGCCGCCAGGGCATCCCTGCCCAGAGCGTAGCCGCTGCCCTCATCGCCGATCAGATGTCCCCAGCCGCCGGAACGGGCATACTCCCCCGCCCCGTTTTTTCCGAAGCAAATGGAGCCGGTGCCGGCAATCAGGGCAATGCCCGCTTCGCCGGACAGCGCGCCGTTCAGGGCGATCACCTGGTCGCCTACCAGCTTCCAGTTTTCGATGCCGCCCCGGGTCATTTCCGTCTCTACGATACGGGTCATTTCCCTGTTGCTGATACCGGCGGAGCCGATGCAAAGCGCACGGCAATGGCCCACTCCGTTCAGATAGGCGCAAAGCTCCCGCAGCAGCGCGGAGAATCGTTCCGCGCCGATGCTGTTCATATTGAAGGGGCCGAACACCGCGGTGTCCAGCACCTTCCCCTCCGGCGAGGCGCAGACTACCTTGGTCTTGGTGCCGCCGCCGTCTACTCCTGCAATAAAGTCCATCCGTTTTTTCCTTTCGTCCTACAGTAGGTAATCCAGAGCCTTCCGAACCGCCGCGTCCCAGAACACCCAGTTGTGGATGCCCTCCCAGTGTTCAAACCGGATATCCGCGCCCAACGCCGTCAGCTTGTCCGTCAGCCGCACGTTAGCGGCGTACAGACCGTCCTGCTCGCCGCAGGCCATATAAAGCTTCGGCAGCCCGGACGCATCCGCTTTTTCTGCCAGTGTCAGCAGATTGCAGTCCGCCGGGATTTCCAGGGACTGGCCGAACACGGCCTGAAGCTCTCGTTTCTCCGCGGCTGTCTGCCCGGCGGCAAATTCCTCGATATCCGCCACGGCGGAGAAAGTCGCCGCGCCGGCGTAACGCTCCGGGGTTTGCAGCACGCATTTCAGCGTGCCGTAGCCGCCCATGGAAAGACCCATCATGTAGTTCTTCTCCCGCCGGGCGGAGAACCCAAAAAAGCCCCGGCAAATCTCCGGCAGCTCGTCATGGATAAAGGTGAAATAGGGAATTCCCTGCTCCATGTCCGTATAGAAGCTTCGCTGAACCTCCGGGATCACCAGCGCAGCGCCCTTTTCCCGGGCATAACGCTCCACGCTGGTGTACCGCGTCCAGCCCGTGCAGTTGTCCTCCAGCCCGTGGAGCAGATACACAACCGGCACCTGGGACAAATCGGTTTTCTCCGGCAAAATCACGGTCATGGAGGTATTCATTGCCATGGCATCCGACCGGAAATCACAACGCAGATGTGCCATAATCAGTTCTCCCCCACGGCCTGGGCGACCCGTCCCTCATGGGCTTCCAGCCGCTGCTCGGCGTCATGGACGTCGCCGCCGGTTTTCAGCATGACAATGGCGACCTTTGCCCGGTAGCCGCACTGCTCCAGAGCCTTGGTAGCCGTATCGTAATCCACGCCGGTGGCTTCGCAGACGATGCGCTTGCACCGCTCCACCAGCTTCTCGTTGGTGGCTTTCACATCCACCATCAGGTTGCCGTAGACCTTACCCAGCTTGATCATCGCGCCGGTGGAGAGCATATTCAGCACCATTTTCTGGGCGGTGCCGCTCTTCATCCGGGTAGAGCCGGTGACCACCTCGGGGCCGGGAGTGGGGGTGATGGCGATTTCCGCCGTCTTCTCCACCTGGGAACCGGGGTTGCAGGAAATGCCGATAACATGGGCGCCCTGCTCCTTGGCGTAATTCATGGCGCCCAGCACATAGGGGGTTCTGCCGGAGGCGGCAATGCCCACCAGCACGTCCTTGCTGCCAAAGTCGATTTTCTTCAAATCCTCCGCGCCCAGGGCTTCGTCATCCTCCGCGCCTTCCTTTGCCCGGAAAATCGCCTCGTTTCCGCCGGCGATCAGGCCGATCACCTCGCCGGGATTGGTAGAATAGGTAGGCGGGCATTCCACGGCGTCCAGAATGCCCAGGCGTCCGGAGGTACCGCAGCCGCTGTAGACCAGCCGTCCGCCCTGCTTGAGCTGAGCGGCGATCACATCCACCGCCTGGGCAATGTGTTCGGCCTCATCTCCCACCGCCACGGCGACCTTTTTATCTTCTTCGTTGATCAGCTTGACCATACTCAGCGTACTCATGGTGTCGATCTGTGCAGTCCGGCTGTTACGCTGTTCTGTCTTGATAGAATTGAGATCCATGTCATTCCTCCAATTACGCTCAACCCCGGGCGGAGGGTTTCCCCATCCGCACCGGTGCCGCGCTTTCGTTATGGCAACACCGCGCAATTGTGTCTGCTAGCCTCAGCCGTCTTGCCAAATTGTGCGGTATTGCCTTATTTCTGTGATTCAATCGCAAAGAGAACAGGCAACAAAGTGATCCGGGCTGACTTCCTTCAGGCAGACATTCTCCTTGCACTTATCCGTTGCGTAGGGGCAGCGGGGCGCGAACCGGCAGCCGGGTGCAGGATTGATGGGGCTGGTAACCTCGCCCCGGAGCATGAAGCCCTCTCTGTTCCGCTTGGACAGATCAATGGTGGGTACCGCGTGAAGCAGTGCCTTGGTATAGGGGTGTACAGGGTTGGCAAACAGCTCCGCAGTCTTCGCGTGCTCCACCACCTGTCCCATATACATGACCATGATCTCGTCGCTGATGTGCTTCACCACGCACAGATCGTGGGTGATGAACATATAGGACAGCTCCCGCTGCTCCTGCAAATCCATCAGCAGGTTCAGGATCTGTGCCTGAATGGACACGTCCAGAGCCGAGACCGGCTCGTCGCAGACGATGAACTTGGGGCTTACCGCCATGGCTCTGGCCAGGCCGACCCGCTGGCGCAGGCCGCCGTCCAGCTCGTGGGGGAACAGGTTCGCCTGATCCGCAGGCAGGCCGCACATATCCATGATCTCCCGGACATGCTCGTTGATTTCTGCCTTTGTTTTCAGCAGGCCGCACACCTGCACCGGCTCGGCGATCAGATTGTGTACGGACATACGGGGGTCAAGGGAGCTGTAGGGATCCTGGAAGACCATCTGCATGTTCAGGTGAATCTTCTGCATATCCTTGCCCTTGTATTTCAGAATGTTTTCCCCGTTGTACAGCACCTCACCGGCAGTGGCCGGCTGGAGCCGCAGAATGGTTCTGCCCAGGGTGGACTTTCCGCAGCCGCTTTCGCCCACCACGCCCAGGGTCTTGCCGGGCATGATCTTCAGGTTGACGTCCTCAACGGCATGGAGCATTCCCGCGCCTGTCTTGAAATATTTTTTCAGATTCTTCGTTTCAACAAGAGGCATTGCCATATCAGAACTCCTCCTTCTCGGCATAACGGTGGCACAGGATGCCGTGTTCGCCGCACACGTGCATGGACGGCGCTTCCGTCCGGCAGCGCTCCGTGGCGTACTCGCAGCGGTCGGCGAAGCAGCAGCCCTTGTATTCCACTCTGGGGTCGGCCATGTGTCCGGCGATGGGGTGCAGCCGGGGCTGATCGTCATGGAGATTGGGGATGCAGTTAAACAGGCCTGCGGTATAGGGGTGGTTCTCCTTCCGCTGGAACACGACCTCAACAGGGCCATATTCCACCACGCGCCCCGCGTAGACCACGGAAACGGAGTCGCAGAACTGCGCCACAACGCCCAGATCGTGGGTAATGAGCATGACGGAGGTATTGAATTTCTCCCGCAGCTGCTTCATCAGCTCCAGAATCTGCGCCTGAATGGTCACGTCCAGAGCCGTGGTCGGCTCGTCGGCCAGCAGCAGCTCCGGCTCCGCAACCAGCGCCATGGCGATGACGACTCTCTGCTTCATGCCGCCGGAGAACTCGTGGGGGAAGCTCTTTTTCCGCTGGGGCGGGATGCCAACCAGGGTCATCATCTCGTCCACACGCTTGTTCTTCTCCTCCCGGGTCATTTCCGGGAAATGCAGGTTCAGAACCTCGAGAATCTGGTCGCCCACCGTCTGGGTGGGGTTCAGGCTGGTCATGGGGTCCTGGAAGATCATGGAGATGCGCTTGCCCCGCAGAGGCAGCATTTCCGCCTCCGGCAGGTTCAGCAGCTCCTGACCGTCATAGACGATGGAACCGCCGGTCACCTCGCCCACCCGTTCCGGCAGCAGCCGCAGGATGGACAGCGCCAGGGTGGTTTTTCCCGCGCCGGTCTCGCCCACCAGGCCGCGGGCTTCGCCGCGAACCAGCTTCAGGTTGAAATTGTTGACCGCGTGAACCACTGCGTCGTCTGTATTGTACCGGACGGTCAGATCGGAAATCTCCATCAGGTTATCTTGTTTCTTTTCCATCTGTACGTCCTCCTTATTTCTTGGTTCTGGGGTCAAAGGCATCCCGCAGGCCGTCGCCGATGAAGTTGACCGCCATAACGGTCAGGCAGATGCAGATGCCGGGAATCAGGCCGAGGTAGGGATAGGCCTGAATGTTGATCTTGTTTTCGGAGATGATGGTGCCCCATTCCGGCGTGGGAGAGGCGACGCCCAGACCCAGGTAGCCCATGGAGGAGATACTCAGGATGGTCTGGCCGAGACACAGCGTGGCGGAAACGATGATGGGGCCGATGCCGTTGGGCAGGATGTGCTTGAGGATGATGCGCAGGGAGCTGCATCCGTAGCACTTGGCAGCCTCCACGAACTCCACGTTCCGCAGGGTCAGCACGGAGGAGCGGACGATTCTGGCAAACCGCGCCACCTGGGAAATTGCCAGCGCAACCACCAGCTTCCAGACGCCGTTGCCCATGGCGGTGATGATGGCCATGGCCAGCAGAGAGGAAGGAACGGCCATCAGGATGTCCACGATCCGCATAAGGAAGCTATCCACCTTGCCGCCGAAGAAACCGGCGGCGCCGCCGATCAGCGCACCGACCACAAAGGCGATGCCGATGATGGCGAAGGAGCACAGCAGAGAAATTCTGCCGCCGTACAGGACACGGGCAAACAGGTCGCGGCCAAATTCGTCCGTACCGAAGATGTACAGCGGATTGGGGCTGGTAAACCGGTCGGAAATGTGCAGCTTGGTCACGTTTTCATAGCTGCTCAGAATCGGGGCGGCCAGCACCGCCAGGAACACGAAAGCCAGCAGGAACACGCCGAACATGGCCAGCTTGTTCTTGCGGAAGCGGAACATGACCAGCTCGCCGGTGCTGTATTCGGAAAGAGATTTTTTACGACGTTTCAACATACGCTTTGCCCTCCATCAGGATGCCAGGTCAATTCTGGGGTCAATCACCGCGCACAGCAGGTCTACCAGAAGATTGATCACGCCAACGATCACCGTCACGAAGATGATCGTGCCCAGCACCACGGGAACGTCCCGGGATTTCACGGCACTTAAAAGCATGGTGCCGACGCCGGGAATGGTGAAAATGTTTTCCGTAACCACAGCGCCGCCGATGGTGCCGGCAAAGCTCACGCCGATCTGGGTCACGACGGGGATCATGCCGTTGCGAAGGGCATGATGACGGATGACCGTCTTGTTGGGTGCGCCCTTGGCCTTGGCGGTACGGATGTAGTCCTGCCGGATAACGTCCAGCATGCTGGTGCGGCTCATGCGGATCATGGTAGCCATGGTGTTGGCACCCAGAATCAGCGTAGGCAGAATCAGGGACTTGGGAGAGTCAAAGCCGGAGGTGGGCAGCCAGTGCAGCGTCAGGCAGAACAGCACCTGACACATGGTACCCAGCCAGAAGGCAGGCAGAGAGAACAGCAGCATCGCTACAAAGGAGCTGCCGTAGTCCAATAGACTATATTGTTTGATGGCGGAGCCGATGCCCAAAGGCATACCCACCGCCACAGCAAACAGCATAGCAAGGGTAGACAGCAGGAGCGTATTGGGCAGGCGGCGGGCAAAACGGGCAAGCACCGCTTCGCCGTTGATCCAGGACTCGCCGAAGTCCAGCCGCAGAACGCCGCCCATATAGCGGATGTAGCGAACCAGAAGGGGCTTATCCAGACCCATTTCCGCCTTCTTCTCCGCGATCTGCTCCGGCGTTGCGTCGTCGCCCAGCAGCGAACGTGCCAGGTCGCCGGGGGCGGCGGACAGGATCAGGAACAGAACAAATGTCACGCAAATGATAACCGGAATCAGCATCAGCAGCCGTTTTCCGGCGTATTTTAACCAGCTCATTGATTTCCTCCTTGAAAAAGCGGGGCAATGAAAGTAAGCGGAACCTCTGATGAAATCGGCAAGAGCTGTGAGCGAGAGATTTTTCGACCAATCGAGGTATCGGAAACGGAGGAATACTTTGTGTATTCCCCGTTTTTGATACCGAAGAGTGGGCGGAAAAGATCCGCTCACAGCCGCAGACGATTTCATCAGAGATTCCGAAAGAAAAGGGAAGCGGCGCGGCGTGTCACCGTTCCGCTTCCCTCTTTTACTCAGTCAGTTCTTGGGAATGCTGGGATGGATCAGTTGAAGCTCCAGTCGCCGAAGTACATGTTACCCAGGCAGTGCGCCTTCACGCCACTCATGTTGGAACGGTACGCGATGGTCGCCAGGTCATTGACCAGAGGTACGTCATAGGCTTCTTCCGCCACGATGTTGCAGGCCTCGACATACATCGCCTTCCGCTCGTCGCCCTGAGCCGCACGGGCCTTCAGCAGGATCTCGGAGATCTCGCCGTCGCGCTGGAACACGCGGTTCTCCCAAGGCTTTCTGTCCAGGCGGTGGGCGGTGTACATGCCGTCCGCGTCAACCAGGGAGCAGAGATTGTTTATAATGTAGGCTTCGTAGGTACGATTTGCAAACTCGCCGGAGTAGGTGGGGTAGTCGGTAGCCTTGACGGTGCAGTTGATGCCGATCTCCATCAGCTGAGCCTGGATGATCTTGCCAACGTTCTCCAGAGAGGAGCCGCTGGGAACGGACACCGCGAACTCTTCGCCGTTGTAGTTGGACTTGGCCAGATATTCCTTGGCGGCTTCCTGATCGTAGGGAACAACCTCAACGCCGTCAGCCTCGGTAACAAAGCTCAGGTAGTTGGAGCACATGTCCACGTTCAGAATTTCGCTGCGGCCGGCGTAGACGCCGTCGTTGATCATCTGCTTGTCGATACCGGCCTGAACAGCCTTCCGGAAGTTGATGTCCTTGCAGGCGCCGGTCCAGTCGTTCAGGTACAGGGAGATACGGCCGGTGGACAGGGTGCTGTCCCATGCCACGTCGGCGTTGCCGTCCAGACGGGTGCAGACGTCGATGGAGGGGCTACGGACAACATCGTAGTCGCCGTTCTGCAGACCCAGAATCTGGGTGTTGGTGTCGGCAACGACCTGGATAACGATGTTCTTGATAGCGGGCTTGGTTCCCCAGTAGTCCTCGTTGGCGGTCAGGGTGGTGTGGTCGCCGCTGATCCACTCGACGAACTTGTAGGGGCCGGTGCCGATGGGGTTCTTGACGTACTCGTCGTCACCGACTTCGTCAAAGTAAGCCTTGCAGGCGATGCCGCCCAGACGGGAAGCCACGCCGTAGGGGAACGCCGCGTAGGGGCTGGACAGGGTCATCTTGACAGTGTAGTCGTCGATGATGTCGCACTGCTTGTAGTTGACAAACAGAGCGGTGCCGATGGGGCCTTCAAAGCCGTAGTCATAGGAGAACTTGACGTCCTCGGCGGTCATCTCCTGGCCGTTGTGGAACTTCACGCCCTTGCGCAGGTGGAAGGTGTACTCCAGGCCGTCGTCGGAGACTTCATAGCTTTCCGCCAGAGCGGGGGTCAGGGAGCCGTCGGCCTCCAGACGCAGCAGGCAGTCATACACGTTGGAAAGAACCAGGTTGTCCGCGCCGGAGCAGCTCTGCTTGGACTGAGCGAAGAACCGGTAGGGCTCATCGGACGTTGCCAGAATGGCGGTGTCCTTTACAGTGCCGGTCTGCTCGCCCTGGGGCTTTGCAGCGTCGGCGGTCTTGTTGTCCGCAGTAGTGGGCTTTTCATTGGTTCCGTTTCCGGAGCCGCAGGCGCACATGGAAACAGCCATGACGACAACCAGCAGCAATGCAAGAATCTTCTTCATAGTTTCCTCCTGTTTTTT
>CAKTKF010000016.1 GCA_934569215.1 uncultured Oscillospiraceae bacterium | reverse complement strand
GGCGCGCATTTTCTGATCCTTGGTAAAAATGCCGAACAGGACACGGAAGAAGTTCATATCCGGCACATCGGCAGTCAAAACGTTCTTAATGGCGGTGCTGCGGGAAACCAGATTGAAGCTCTGGAAGATCATGCCAACCTTCCGACGATACCGGCGCAGCGCCTTGCCCTTCAGGGCATCCACATCAACGCCGTCCACCGTCAGTTCGCCCTTGGTGATATCGTGCATCCGGTTGATGCAGCGCAGAATGGTGGACTTGCCCGCGCCGGACAGGCCGATGATAGCAACAAATTCCCCCTGCTCGATTTGCAGGTTGATGCCTTTCAGCGCGGTGAAGCCGTTGGGATAGGTTTTATATACATCTTTGAATTCAATCATATCAGCGTCTTCTCTTTCTTTAAGCTAAGTTGGACACGTGCGAGCCGAAGCTCTGCGGCAAGGCGGCTTGCCACCGGCAGCGTGTCGGGTCGATGGCAACCCGCCCTGCCGCAAAATTCCGTAAAAACAGAGTGTTTAGGGCTTCATTAGGGTGAAAGCGCCCTGTTTTGACGCAGGGCGCTTTCTGAATTACTCTAACAAATCAGGAAACGACTTTCAGAGCGGCACGGGCGCCGTCGTAGTCGGAGTCCTTGGCGATGGCATAGCCGGTATGGCTGTAGACGCTGAAGATCGCCTGGCCTTCATCGGTGTTGATGATATTGATGAAGCACTGCTGCAGAGCGTCGATCATCTCGGGGGTGTAGTAGGGGCTTTCCTTGGAAATGGCAACGGTATCATTGTAAATGCCGTCGGTGACGCCGATGACATTCAGCTCATTCCAGATGGAGTCGGAACGACCCATGCCCTGCTTGCCGGTCTCGTCCTTCTGGTCGACAGGCAGAGTCCAGGAAGCTTCATAGTCGTTACGGCCGTCGGCGTAGCAGACGATGATATCCACCTGCTCAGCAGCGGCGTAGGAGAAAGCGGTGCCGTAGCCGGAATCCAGAGGAACGACGTTGGACAGGTCGGAGAGCTTCTTGCCGTCGTAATGCTCCATCAGCCACAGAGTGGGATAGATGTAACCGGCGGAGGAAGAGGTCTTCTGCACAGCCCAGGTAGCCTTGTCCAGATCTTCCCAGGTCAGCTCTTCACCGGCGTTGACCTTGGCGGCCAGCTCCTTGCCGTAGGGAGAGGGAGTTGCGTAGATCAGAGAACGGTAGTAAGTGACCTGAGGGCCATCCTTCTTGGTGGCGTTGGCTTCGCCGTTCCAGTCGGCGGGGTTCTCGCTGTCGTTGGACAGGCCATTACGGGTAGCGGTCAGAATGACCTCGGTGTCGTCGGAGTACAGGGCGTAGGTGCCGCCGGGCAGCCAGCCCAGATCGATGGTACCGGCAGACATGGCCTCACCGGTGGCATCATAGCTGGTGCCGACAGTGATGTCAACTTCGTCGATGTCGTAGCCCAGCTTTGCCATCTCGGCCTTCACCAGCTCGGGCAGGTTCTCGGTGCCGGCGATGATAACGTCGGCGTCCTTGGAGGGAACGAACTCCAGGGTCAGCTTGTCGAAATGCGGACGGGCAGCTTCGGTCTCAACGGCTTCCTCAGTCGCCGCTGCGGTTGCCGCCGCGGTGGTCTCGGGAGTCGTGTCCTTTGCGCCGCAGGCGGCCAGGGACAGAACCAGGATCATTGCCATGGTCAGTGCAAGGATCTTTTTCATTTTAAATATCTCCTTTATCTTTTTTATTCACGGTGAAACACCGGGAACTACGTGTGGGTGCGGACACCAAATGCCCTAACACTAAGATAATAGCACATCTTGTGGTTTTTTCAAGTAGGCGGACACAATTTTTGCCTAATTTTTACATTAACGCGCTCTTGATTTTACCGATGGAGATGTACCCCTTCAAAACGGCCTCCACGTCGGTGCCTGCCGGGGTCTCGTCCTGCTCCGTCAGCGGCGAACCCTGGCCGGTGAGGGCGACCGCGCCGTCAGGCAGTCTGGTTTCCCGATAATTTTCGCTGTAGAACTGAATGGGGGCGACGGTGCGGTCTCTCAGAATGCCCTTCAGCTGATCGGGGGCGACCGCCGGGAAATTCACGTTCCACACCTCGCCCCGCCCCTGACCGGCCTTCATCAGCTCCCGGAGGATGTCCACCAGATACGTCTCCGCGATATCCAGGGGCGAGTGCATGGCATTGGAGAAAGCCATGGCCGGGACGCCGTTCATGACCGCCTCGAAGGCCGCCCCCAGCGTGCCGGAATAGGCAATATCGAAGCCCGCATTATAGCCGTCGTTGATACCGGAGAAAACATAGTCCGGCTTTTCCTCCAGCAGATACTGCATTGCGATCTTCACACAGTCCGCGGGCGTGCCGTCCACCTTGTAGGCCACTTTCACGGGAACGGGAAAATCCTGCACCTTGTCCACCCGCATATCCCCGCGGATTGTGATCCTCTGGGACATGGCGCTGCACTGACTGGCAGGCGCCACCACCGTGACCTCCCCCAGCTCCATAGCCGCCTTCGCCAGCAGCGCGATGCCGGGAGCATGGATAGAGTCATCGTTTACGACCAGAATGTTCATAGGTATGTTTCCTCTCTGTCTGCATTTTGGCTGGGAAAAAACCGGATATTTCCCGCAGCGCTTCTCTCAACAGGCTTTCTGCTTGGCACTTCCCTACTTGGCAGGAAAATGTGCCGTTTTCCAACTCTTAAATGCCTCGGAGGGATTTTTGGCGCGCTTCTGAAGCTGGATCATGTGGAGATCATACAGCTCCTTTTCCCCGCCGAGTACATCTCCGTCCAGCTTTTCCACTATCTCCTTGCAATCGCTGCAAAGCTTGACCTCCTTGCTTCCTTCCACCGAAAAGAACATCTCCAAAAACCCTTTCTTTGTGCCACAGCAGCTGCAAACCATAAAAAACGCTCCTTTACAAGTTGAGTCGTGCATAGCCGATCGTTTCTCTTGCACGCGAAATTGTCACAATCAGTATAGCACGGACGATATTTCTATGCAAGTACAAATACGGAGGAATGGCTTTCCCGGAGACAATCGACAGCCGCGCTTTTTTGGATTTCTGCGGTGTGGATTTCCGCAATCAGGTTCCGGCTGCCAGGCAAGCCCTGTCAGCCGGAGTTCGTGCGCTCATGCGAGCGAAAAATCTATTATAGAAATATGTCAGGCATCCACAATTTCGGGGGACGCGTTTTCGGCGGTGCGGATCCAGTTCAGCAGCTTTTTGCGCAGTTCCTGCTTGACCTGGGTGTACGCAGGGTCGTCGACCAGGTTGTTCAGCTCATAGGGGTCCTTTTTCAGATCGTAGAAGAAATCATCCGCGTAGAGGTCTGCCGCGGGCTGTGCGCCGCCGTTGATGCCGGGGGCGTAGACGGAGTAGGCATAGTCGGCGGTGCGGATGGCGCGGCCGACCCGGCTTTCGGAGATCTGGGCAAAGACCTCGTTGGGGCGGTCGGGGTTGGCTTTGTGCAGAACATCAGCAAAGTTTTCGCCGATCATTTCGTCCCCCACATCCACACCGGCAATGCCCAAAATGGTCTTGGGCAGACCGGCGGTGCTGATCAGGTCGGCCACCACACCGCCGCCGGTAAATTCGCCGCCGGTCACCACCAGCGGAACCCGCAGGCAGGCATCGTGCATGGAGCGCTTGTAGTCGTCATAGCCGTTGAGGTGGGCGTCCCGATTGCGGGTCATGAAGTGGCTGCCATGATCGGAAAGGTAAAGAATGACCGTATCTTCGTAGATACCCATTTCCTTCAGCCTGTTCACCAGCCGTCCCAGATTCTTGTCCAGAGACGCGCACTGTCCCAGATAGTCGGGGTATTCTTCCCTGTGATTGCCGCCCAGTGCCTCCAGATCCTTGGGCGAGGTGAAGTTCGCGTACTTCTCTTTGGAGCCGATGGGGCCTTCATAGTGGTGGTGGTCGTTCTGATGGTGGGGTTCAATATGGGAGACGGTCATGAAGAAAGGCTTCTCCCCCCTGTACTGCTCCAGAAATTCCAGGGCAAAGTCCGTGATGCAGTCCACGCGGTAGCCGGTGAAATCAATGCGGTTGTCATTCTCGTCAAACACGAAGCCGTCATAGCCGTGGCTGGTAAATTCCAGAACGTCACTGGTACGCCAGAAGCCGGTATAGCCGCCCCGCAGCTCCCGGGGGATGGCGGTGACGGTATGGTCAATGGTGGGCTTCTGTTCCAGCTCCCCATCGGACGCTAAGTGCCACTTGCCGACGTAGGCCGTTTCGTAACCAGCCTCCTCCATATATGCCCCCAAAGGCTTTACGTTGGCCGGGAGCATGATATTATTGCGGAAGCAGCCGATATCCGTCGCCCATTTGCCGGTCTGGAACATGGCGCGGCAGGGGCCGCAGACGGGCTGAGGGGTGAACGCCAGGTCAAACCGGGTACCTTCCGCAGCCAGCTGATCCAGAACGGGCGTAATGGGAAGCTCCTGACCATAGCAGCCGCAGGTGTCCGCCCGCTGCTGATCAGTGAAGTACAGCAGAATGTTCTTCTTTTTCATGTTTTTTCTCCTTTTCAGTGGGAAATATGGAAACCGCTTTTCACCGCAGCCGATATTCGGCTGCCCTGAAAAACGGTTCAGGGCAACCGGGTAACCCCGATTGCCCTTTCCCGTTAAATTCGATTTTGATTACAGAACGTGATCCTTGTAGTTGGTGGGATCGACCATGACGGCGGGAGTCGCATACTCCTTGGGGATCTCGGTGCCGTTGACCAGGTGCTCGACTACGGCAACGATGGCTTCCTTACCGACGACCTTGCCGGAGAAGTAAGCGGCGGAACGGATGACGGCGTAGTTGCCCTCTTCCCAGTGGCCGGTGGTCTCATCGCAGCCCAGAGTCACGACGCAGGAGGTGTCAGCCAGACCGGCGTTCTCAATGGCGGAAGCGACGCCCAGAGCACCCTGCTCGGAAGCGACCATGACCAGCCAGGACTTGATTTCGGGATGACCGGCGATCATGGCGGAAGCGCCGTTGTAGGCATCCTCCATGGTGGTCACGTAGTCAACCTCGTAGGTGCGGTTGTCGAAAACACCGTTCAGCTTATCGGCCATAGCCTGCTTTTCACCCTCGGTACGGGGGACGCAGGAGGAGGTGGTGTTCATGGTCATGTACAGAACGCCAACGGTCTCGTCTTCGGTCAGGTTGTTCTTGGTGGCGTAGTCAGCCATCCACTCACCGGCGGCGTAGCCGATGTTGTAGGCGTCAATGCCGAACCAGGGAGCCAGCTTGTTGTCGTCGCCGTCCTTCAGAGGATCGTCGCAGGCAACGATGACGACACCGGCAGCCTCGCACTTGGCAACAACGGCCTCGGACATGGTCTGGTCGGGGATGCAGGTAACGATGGCATCGGCATTGTCCGCAATGGCGGTGTCGATCTGGGTCATGTACTTTTCCGCGTCGCCGTCGCAGTTCAGGAAGTGCCAGATGACTTCGATGCCGTACTCGGCGCCCTTGTCGTTCAGAGCCTTCTCAATGGAAGCGGCTTCGTTGACGAAGTAGGGGGACTCGGACTTGTAGATACCGTAAATGTTCAGAGAAGTGGGAGCAGCGGGTGCTTCCTCGGTGGGAGCCTTGGTCTCGACGGGGGCAGCGGCTTCAGTAGCCTTGGTTTCGGGGGTGGTTTCCTTTGCGCCACAGGCAGCCAGGGACAGAATCATCACCAGAGCCAGGAGCAGAGCGATCAGCTTTTTCATTGTGTTTCCTCCGTTTTGATAATTTATGTTTTTCGGCAACAGCCGCAAACACCGTAGGGTTACAGATTCTTCATGCTGTCTGCCAGCAGTCTCTTCTGACGATTTCTCTGACGATAGAAGTCAATGGCCAGAGAGCCGAACAGCAGCGCCGCACGGGCGACATACTGCCAGTACTGGGACACGCCTGCCATGTTCAGACCGGAGTTGAAGGCCTGAACCAAAATCACGCCCAGAGCCACGCTGGGAATGGAGCCGACGCCGCCCACCATGGATACGCCCGCCAGGTTGCAGGCGGTGATGGCGTCGAAGTGCAGGTTGGGGCTGGCGGCGGGCTGACCGGAGAACATCCGGGAAGCCAGAATAATGCCGGCCATGGCCGCGAATACAGAAGTCATCACATAGCAGATAATTTTGATTCGGTTGGAGTTGATGCCTGCCAGTCGGGCAGCCTCCGCATTGCCGCCGATGGCAAAAATGCTGCGGCCGAACTTGGTGCTGGACAGGATAAACGCGAATAGTACGAACAAAAGGATGGTCATGATCACGGGATAAGGAACACTGCCGAATATCATGCCGTTGCCCAGACTTTTCAGTCCCGCGTCGCTGATGGCGATGGGACGGCCGTCGCACAGCAGGTAGGCGCAGCCACGCCACAGAGACTGGGAAACCAGGGTGGCAATAAAGGGAACGATATTCAGCCGGGTGACCATCAGGCCGTTGATAATGCCCGCGACAGAGGAAGCCGCCAGAACGATCAGCACCAGCACCACCCAGTTCAGGCTGGTATTTTTCAGACCCCAGGCAATGAACACACCGCCGAAGGCTGCCACGGAGCCAGCGGACAGGTCGCTGCCGCCGGTCATGATCAGGAAGGTCATGCCGATGGAGGTCAGTCCGATCAGCGTGGAGGAAACCAGAATGTTAATGAAGTTTCCGTATGTAAAGTAGTTGGGGTTCAGCGCCGAGAAAATCGCCGTCACCAGAACCAATGCGACCAGAAGCACAAGCGCATTGCCGGAGATCGGCAGCTTGAAGCCTTTCTTTTCCAGGGTCTTCCCCTGCGCGGTATTGTTAGCCATATTATGTCTCCTCCATCATAGCCATGCTCAGGAGCTTTTCTTCCGTTGCGTCCTTCGCAGAAATCTCACCGACGATTCGGCGTCCCCTCATTACAATGATCCGGTCGGACAGGCCGATGACCTCAGGCAATTCCGAGGAGATCAGGATCACAGCCAGACCCTCCTTGGCAAATTCGCAGATCATGTTGTAAAATTCCGATTTTGCGCCCACGTCGATACCCTTGGTCGGTTCGTCCAGAATCAGAACCTCCGGTTTGGTGCTCATCCAGCGGGCAACAATGGCCTTCTGCTGGTTGCCGCCGGAAAGCTCTACAATGGGCTTTTCCAGATTGGGGGTCTTGATGTTGAAATTGGCCTTGCCATCCAGTCCGATCTGCTCCTCCCGGCGGGTATTGACAATGCCCAGCCGGTTGGTGATCTGATCCAGAGAGCCGATGGAAATATTTTTACCCACACTCATCCTGGGGATAATGCCCTGGAGCTTCCGATCCTCCGGAACCATGACCACGCCATTTGCAATGGCGTCATGGGGCGTCCGGCAGTTCAGGGGCTTTCCGTTCAGGAAGACCTCGCCGCCGGTTCTGGGGTCGGCGCCGATGATGGCGCGAACCACCTCCGTGCGGCCTGCGCCCACCAGTCCCGAGAAGCCCACGACTTCACCGGCACGCACCTGGAAAGAAGCATCCTTCAGGAAGGGAGAGGACAGGTTCTTGACTTCCAGCACCACGTCACCAATTGTGGTATTCCGATCCAGGCCGGAGAATATGTCGCCCAAGTCCCGGCCGACCATCTTCTTCACCAGTTCCTTATCGGTAATAGCGTCCATGGGAGAGTCGCCAACAAACCGGCCGTCCTTAAAGATGGCCACCCGGTCGGCGATCTGCCGGATCTCCGCCATTCGGTGGGAAACGTAGATAATGACCTTGCCTTCCGCCTTCAGCTTGCGGATGATCCGGAACAGCGAGTCGATCTCCGAATCCGACAAGGACGCGGTCGGCTCGTCAAAGGCGATCATTTTCAGGTTTTCCCGGCTGTAAGCCTTCATGATCTCCACCATCTGCTGATAAGCAACGGAAAGATCCTTGACCTTATCGGTGGACTTCATATCCAGACCGAACTCATCGATGATGGCCTGGGCTTTTCTGTGCACCTCGCGCATTTTGATTCTTCCCATGAAGCCGGTGGGAAGGCGGCCAAGGAAAATATTTTCACCGACGGTCAGCTCCAGCATGATCTGCCGCTCCTGGTAAATCACACCGATGCCGGCGGCCACGGCTTCCCGCGGGCTATTGAAATGGCACGGCGCTCCGTTGACCAGATATTCTCCGGAGGTCTGCTGATAGTCGCCGTTGAGCACCTTCAGCAGGGTAGATTTGCCTGCGCCGTTTTCGCCCATCAGCGCCAGCACTTCGCCGCCGTTGGCGGTAAAACTGATGTCGTCCAGAGCTTTCACACCGGGGAAATATTTGGTGATATTCCGAAACTCTATTACATTTCCCATTTTCTGCTCCCTTTCTGATTTGCATGCTGTTTCTCACATGACAAATGTTACATTTAAATTATATCGGAACCATTCCCGAATGGGAAGTCTAATTTCTGTGTTGAAAAAATCGAGAATTTAGACGTTCTGTTGCTTTTGCATGAAATACATTTTAAGATTTTATGCAATATGCACATACCGCGTCATCCATTGCCGATTTTGTCCGCTTGGGGCAAATATTCCCGCAGCAGCCGAATCAGCCCCCGGCGGTCTGCTGCCTCCGCAAGGCCGATCATTTTCTTCACACGGTATTTGATGGTGCTGATGGTAACGAAGCAGTTTTCGGAAATGTTGTCATAGGATTCTTCCCGCAGCAGGCAGTCGATGATCTCCCGATCCAGGCTGTCGCATTCATTGAGCATCCGCTCCAGCCGCAGCATACCGGTCAGCTCGGCGTCCTGATAGAAGATGTCCCGTGATTCCGGGATGGAGGGCGGGCAGCTGTCCCTGGTGCCGCCGTCCAGCTTCCGCAGGGAGGTCAAAGGACTGAAATCCCACCGGATGGACATAACGGCATGGGAAAGATAGGGATTGCGCTTCAGATTTTCCAGCAGAGTCACCGCGGCCTTGCCGTATTCCTGAAAATTGACCCGGATGGAGAGAATATAGGGACTGTAATATTCCGTCAGACTGGTTTCGGCACAGCCGATAATCAGCAGCCGTTCCAGCTCCTGCGGGTAGCTGGCAAGAAGATTGCGTACCAGAGAAATGGCCGTAAAATCATTCGCGCAGATTACGGCGTCATAATCCGCCATGGTTCCCTGAAAGCTCCGGAAGCACCGCTCCATGGAGCCGTCATTGATGTAAACGTCCCGCTGATTCTCCTGCCCGATGGCGTAGTAAAAGGCTTTCTTCCGGCTTTCGTCGGACACGGAGTGGGGATTGGTGCCGTACAGGGCAATGCGGGTTCGCCCCGTGGCGATCAGGGTATCCACCAGATGGTGCATGGAGCCGTTGGTATCGGAGCAGACCGTGCTGTAGCGCACGTCCAGCTCATGAAACGCCTGATTGCACAATAAAATTGGGTAAATTCCCACCCGATTGGCGTCCTTCAGCACCGTCCGGATCCAGGCGATGGAGGAGCCTATTACAAAGATATAGCCGCTGCCCTGGCTCATTTCTTCAATGGAACGGATAAAACGGAACGCCATCCGCTTCATTTTCAGCTCCGATACCAGTCCGTTCACCAGATCCTGGCACCAGCCGCTGTGGGAATAGGTATCTTCCACAAAAATCAGAATCATCTTTTTCGCCTCCATAGGGGTATGCCCGAATGGCTTCGGGCTGGTTATCTTCTATTATATACCAATAATGCACAAACTGCAAGATGCGTCAAAAAGGGCAAATGTGAAAAAAGTACAAATTCAATCCGTCGAATCCCGAACTTTTTAGTCTTGCCCCTGATTCGCTCCTCCATTACAATGGAATCAGGAAACCAAGAATATGCTACAGGAGGTTGCTATTTATGCCAGAAACCGTCACCGCTCGCAGGGAGCAGCAGGTGATCCCCACCTATATTCCCAAAGAGCCAAACGCCATGCCCATGTTCTTCGAGAAGAAGCCCTATCAGGGAGCATCCGGCAGACTTTACCCCCTGCCCTATTCCGACGGCATCACCGACGAAAAGAAGGATGTGTCCTACGAGGTCTACACCCTGGAAAACGAATACATTCAGACCCAGGTTCTGCCTGCCATCGGCGGCAAGATTCTCTCCGGCTATGACAAGATCGGCCATTATGACTTTATCTACCGCAACCGGGTCATTAAGCCAGCCCTGGTGGGTCTGGCCGGTGCCTGGATTTCCGGCGGCATCGAGTTCAATTGGCCCCAGCATCACCGCCCCACCACCTTCCTGCCTCTGGAAGCGTCTCTGGAAGAAAATCCCGACGGCAGCAAGACCCTGTGGACAGGCGAAGTAGACCCCTTCTATCGGATGAAGGGCATGGCCGGTATCACCGTGGAGCCGGGGCGCAGCTACATCAAGGCAAAGATTCGGGTGTACAACCGTGCCAATCTGCCCCAGATCTTCATGTGGTGGGCAAATCTTGCGGTGGCCGTGAACGAATCCTACCGCACCATTTTCCCGCCGGATGTGGAATGGGTCAACGACCACGACCGCCGCGCGGTGCTGCAATGGCCCATGGCCAAGGGCGTCTACAAGTCCGCAAGACCCTTCGACTACGGCGAAGGCACCGACCTTTCCCTGTACGACTCCGTAAAGGTGCCCTCCTCCTTCCTGGTCTCTCAGGGGCAGTCCGA
>CAKTKF010000015.1 GCA_934569215.1 uncultured Oscillospiraceae bacterium | reverse complement strand
GGTGCCTCCGGTCGGAATCGAACCAACGACACGCGGATTTTCAGTCCGCTGCTCTACCTACTGAGCTACAGAGGCATGTGAGGAAGAAAAACTTCCTCAAATGCAAAAGCATTATAAATGGCGACCCGGAACGGACTCGAACCGTCGACCTCCAGCGTGACAGGCTGGCGTGCTAACCGACTGCACCACCGGGCCAGATAAATGGTGGGAACAACAGGGCTCGAACCTGTGACCCCATGCTTGTAAGGCATGTGCTCTCCCAGCTGAGCTATGCTCCCAAACAGCGCCGCCTGCGGCTCTTCACCTCAGCGACGTGGTTCATTATACACAGAAATCCCTTTTTTGTCAAGCTTTTTTTCCGTATTTTTCTACGGAATTTTTCTCGTGGGTATCTGGCGTTTCCCACCACTTTTTCCCTGTAAATCAAATCTTTTCCAGCAGTTTTTGAATATCCTCCGGCGTAAAGCTGTAAACCGCGTCGCAGAACTGGCATTCTACCGGGAAGGTCTTGCCCTCCTGCCGGATTTCCTCCAGTTCCTTCCGCCCCAGGCTGATCAATGCGCGCTCCACCCGCTCCCGGGTGCAGTAGCATTTATACGTCACCTCGGTGGTTTCCAGAAATGCCACGCCAAGGCTTCCGCAGACCTGCCCCAGAATGTCCTCGGGGGTCATGCCTGCTTCCAGCATGGGCGTCACCGCCCCAGCCCGGGAAATGCCCTTTTCCAGGGTGTCGATCACTTCGTCAGGCGCGCCGGGCAGCAGCTGCAACAAATACCCGCCTGCTACCTTCACACTCTGGTCGCGGTCAACCAGCACACCCAGAGCGCAGGCCGTGGGCGTCTGCTCGCTTTGGGCGAAGTAGGCGGTCACGTCGTCCCCGATCTCGCCGGAAACCAGCTGGGTCGAGCCGATATACGGCTCCTTCATTTGCAGGTCGCGGATGACCGTCAGCGTGCCGTCGGTGCCGACGGTCGCGCCCACGTCCAGCTTTCCCGGATATTTCTCCACCAGCGGCACCCGCGGCTCGGTGACGCAGCCCCGGACGTTGCCCACGGAATCGGACACCACGGTGATAGTCCCGATGGGGCCGCCGCCCCGCACCTGCAGCGTCATGGAGCCGTCCTCCACCTTCTGCATGTTGCCCATCATGGAGGCCGCCGTCAGGCAGCGTCCAAAGGCCGCAGTGGCGTTAGGCGACGTTTTCTGAATCTCGGCACCCCGGCGCACAAGCTCCGTGGAGCGGATGGCTACGGCCTTCACAAAGCCGTCCATGCTCATGCCCCGGACTAAGTAATCCTTCATTTTATCTTTCCCTTTCTCGCACTAAAATATACCCTTTGCTCCCCTGCCCCAGGCGCTTCAAACCGGCGGTCGGCGTAGACCGCGATGTGGGTGAAGGCCGCCGCTTTCAGGTAGGCCGTCAATTGCTCCTGAGAGTAAGCGTACTCCTTGTGTTCCTCGAAGGAGCGAACCCAGACTGCCCCCCGGCGCTGGAACAAATCCATGCCGTAGGAGCAGATATTGCTTTCTTCGTCAAATTCTCCCCGCCAGACGCAGTAGACGTCGTCGTCCTCGTCCAGAAACACCTGGCCGTCCATGCCGCGGAGCTTCTCCGGGGTGTTCACGTCGAAAATGAACATTCCGCCGGGGTTCAGCGCCTTCCAGACCCGCCGTATGGCCTCTTTGCAGTCCTCCGGGTTCGTGATATAGTCCAGGCTGTCCAGGGCGCAGACGGCCAGGTCAACGCCCCTGGGGAGCCACAGCCTTTGCAGGCTCTGGCGGACAAACCGGGGCGGGTTTGGGAGGTCTGCGCATTTCTGCTGGGCGGCGGTGAGCATTTCCTCGGACATGTCCACGCCGGTGACGGAAAGACCCTTTTCGGCCAGAATCGCCGACACCGAGCCGGTGCCGCAGGCCAGGTCGACCGCCGTGCGGGGCTTTAACCCCTCTTTTTTCAGAATTTCCTCATAAAAGGCCACGATTGCCCCGTAATCCACGTCGTTCGTCAGGCGGTCATAGCTGGCCGCCAGCGCTTCATAGGCACCCATAGCTTTCCTCCCCATTACAGAAAGCATCCCGTCCCGAAAGGGACGGGATGCGGTAAGTTCATCAGCGCTTGAAAATGCTGAAAATCTCGTCGATGTCGCTCATGTCCGCCGGCTTGGTGGGCTGCTTGGAAGCGGCCACGGGGGTATCGATGTCGTCGGGGACAAAGCTGGGCTTGTTGGACGAGGCGGGCTTGGCCGCGCCGGCGTTGGGGGCGAAGCTCTCGGGCTTCATCTCGAAGCCGGTAGCAATTACGGTCACGCGCATTTCGTCCTGGAATTCGTCGGAAATGGTGGCGCCGAAGATGATGTTGGCATCGGGGTTGGCAGCCTCCTGCACGATCCCGGCGGCGGTCTCCACGTCGTCCAGGGTCATCTCGTTGGAGCCGGTGACGTTCACCAGCACACCGGTAGCGCCGTTGATTGAGGTCTCCAGCAGCGGGCTGGAAACGGCGGCCGTAGCGGCCTGCTCCGCCTTCTCCCTGCCGGAAGCGGTGCCGACGCCCATGTGGGCGCGTCCGGCGTTCTTCATGACGGCGGAAACGTCGGCAAAGTCCAGGTTAATGATAACGTTCTTGCAGAAGCCAACCAACTCGGAGATGGAGGTCACAGCCTGCTTCAGCACATCGTCGGCGATGCCGAAAGCGTTGGCGAAGGTGATCTTCTGGTCGGTAACGTATTTCAGCCGGTCGTTGGGAATGATGATCAGAGAATCGACCTTGCCGCTGAGATTGGTGATGCCCTGCTCGGCCTGACGCATCCGGTTGGCACCCTCAAACTTGAAGGGCTTGGTGACCACGCCGACCGTGAGGATACCGGCCTCGTGGGCCAGGTCAGCCACGATAGGAGCCGCACCGGTGCCGGTGCCGCCGCCCATACCGGCGGTGATAAAGACCATGTCCGTGCCTTCCAGCGCCTTGGAAATGGCAGCCCGGGATTCCTCGGCGGACTTCTTGCCGATTTCGGGTCTGGAGCCTGCGCCCATGCCGCCGGTCAGCTTCTCGCCGATCTGGATTTTGTTCTTGCAGACGGACTTATTCAGATCCTGCTTATCGGTGTTAACGGCGACGAAATCCACGCTGTTCACACCGGCATCGATCATGCGGTTGATAACATTGTTGCCGGCACCGCCGACGCCGATCACCTTGATTTTCACAACGCGATCCTGTATAGTTTCGGACATAATCTCTTCCTCCTATGTATCTTTCGCAGACACGGCGGAGCCGCTGCTGCCTGAATTTTGCATCTGTACTTTCCCATTCTATCCTGAAATCCCGATTTGGTCAATAGAAAATCTGGTCTTTCGGCAAATTATTTACAAAATAATAACATCATGCGAAGGGCGTATAGCCCACCTGATTCGGCCAGATGGTGAAGCTGATGTCCAGAACGCCGCTCTGGTAGTCGCTCATCTGCAAAATGGCGTCGTTCATGCAGTCGATTTTATAATCGAGACGGGACGTGTCGCCCAGATTGACCTGATAGCGGGTGCCGTACCAGAGGATGATGTCCTCGGTGCTGGTCACGTCCACGCTGGCGGCTTCGCCCACGATGTCGTTGCTTTCCAGCGCCTTGAAAATTTGCAGCGCGGCGGTGAGGCGCTGAGCGCCGGTGGTCGTCACCGGGATCAGCTCTCCCAGCTCGTTGGTCTCGCTGGGGGTCATCTCCGTGGCGATGCCCTTCTGGTTGACCGCGGGAGCCTCCAGGGTGACGCCCAGAAGCTGGGTGGCCGTGGCCGCCTTGGCGTTATTCGCCTGCTCCACGACCCTTCCGTCGGAGTCCATCATCCACCACTGTCCGTCGCTGGACTTGACGGCATAGACCACGCTCTCTTCTTCGATCATAATATTGACCGTATCTGGCAATTTTATACCAATCCGCACACCCTTGACGTAGGGCAAATTTGCCATAATCTGGCTGGCGGCACGGATTTTGCTGAAGGTCAGGAGCTTGTCTCCCTCGGAGATGCCGGAGGCCTCCCGCACCGCCCAGGCGCTGTAGGTATCCGCACCGGTGACCGTAATGGTCTCCACCTTGAAGAACACCGACAGCCCCATGACGATGGCCAGCACCACCGCAGTCACCGTTATCAGCTGAACGATCAGCCGGTCGCGGTTAAAAGGCAGGGGCTGGGTATAGATCACGGCGGGAGTTGGCGTTTTGGGGCGGCTGTTTTCGCTTTTTCGGGAAGGGCGCTTTTTCGGACGGTTCTTTGCATTCTGGAACGTCTCTGCCAACATGGTCAGCGCCGATTTCTTTTTGGGCTTGCTGTTTCCGTAGGCGCGCTTTCTGTTGGGGACATCGTCGTCTACCGGCTTGCGGCGAGGTGCGCTCCGCCTGGAATCGGCGGGCTGCTTCGTCCGCTGGCGGGCTGCGGCTTCTTCTCCGGCTCTCTGCCGGGACTGGGCTTCCCTTTTGGCCGGACGGTCAGGTTTTTCCTGCCGGACGGGGCGTCTCTGGGCGTTCTGTTCCGCCGGGCGGCGGGGGCGTTCCTGGGTGCCTTGCTCCGGCGCACGGCGGCGCTGTTCCGGGGCATTCTGTTCCGCTGCACGGCGGGGGCGCTCCTGGGCGCTTTGTTCCGCTGCGCGGCGAGGACGCTCCTGGGCGCTTTGTTCCGCTGCGCGGCGAGGACGCTCCTGAGCGCTTTGCTCCGCTGCGCGGCGGGGACGCTCCTGGGCATTCTGCTCTGACGGACGGCGGCGCTGCTCCGGGGCGCTTTGTCCGGGGCGTTGGGAAGCGCGATTCTGCCCGCCTGTCTGCGGACGGCGCTTTCCGCCGTTTTCCCGGCTATCCTGTGTTGTATCCATACTGTTCCTCCTGGGTAAGGCGGGTTATCTTTGGCTGAGTTGCTCCACGATATCGCAGATCCGCTCTGCGGAATCCAGCCGAACCATCGTGTGCAGCTTCCGGGACATCTCCCTGCGGCGGTCTTCGTCCGCCAAAAGCGAACGGATCAGCTCATACAGCTTCTCGGGCGTGCAGTCCTTTTCCAGCACCACCACCGCGCCGCCCGCCGCTTCCAGCACCCGGGCGTTCTTTTCCTGATGGTTGTTCGTCACATTGGGCGAGGGAATCAGAATGCAGGGCGTGCCGGAAGCGCCGATCTCATTGCAGGTGGCGCTGCCCGCCCGGCCGATGACGATATCCGCCGCCGCCATGACGGTGGGCATGTCGTAAATATACTCCCGGATGTCCAGCGCGGGGCAGTTTTTCCAGTCCACGCCGTTGTCCACGACACGCTTAGGCATCCACTCCTTGCCGAAGCTGCCGGTGGCGTGGATGTGGTGGAAG
Organism: uncultured Oscillospiraceae bacterium; assembly: GCA_934569215.1. Classification (GTDB taxonomy): domain Bacteria; phylum Bacillota; class Clostridia; order Oscillospirales; family Oscillospiraceae; genus Faecousia. Next base: position 5,402 of record CAKTKF010000015.1, on the reverse strand, counting down.
GGGAAGCCGTCGGCCTGCTCCAAAGGTATCATGTCCGCGATCGTCTCGTTCATGACCTTCGCGCCCTGACTGCCAAAGGCGGAGACAACCACGAAGCCGCTCAAGCCCAGCTCCTTCCGCGCATCCTCCTTGGTGTCGAAAATGAATTCCCTGCGCACGGGCATCCCCACGACCTCTACCTTTTCCGGGTACTTGTAGTGGCGGACGCTTTCCTCAAAGGCCACCAGCACCCGGCTGGCCTTGTTTGCCGCCAGACGGGTGGTGACGCCGGGAACGGCGTTGCTCTCGTGGACGCAGGTGGGAATGCCCATGGACTGGGCGGCGTACAGCGCCGGGAAGCTGGCATAGCCGCCGGTGCCGATGACCACGTCGGGCTTGAATTCCCGGAAAATCTTCTTGCACGCCTTCACGCCCTCCCGCACGCATTTCACTGCGTGGAGATTCTTTTTCATTGCGGCCAGATTCTTTCCCCGGCTGAGGCCGGAGCCTTCCAGGCATTTGAGATCATACCCTGCCTGGGGTACCAGCTTTTCCTCCATGTGGCCCTTCGCGCCGATAAAGAGGATGTTGCAGTCCGGGTGGCGTTCCCGCATCATATTGGCAACCGCGATGGCCGGGTTGATGTGTCCCGCCGTGCCGCCGCAGGTAAAAATCAAATTCATAGGTCAAGCCTCCTGTATTTTTCTCCGGTTTCGCCCTCTGGAAACGCCCAGAACAATGCCCATCTCCCCCAGATTCACCGCCAGCGCCGTGCCGCCGTAGGAAAAAAACGGCAGCGCAATGCCGGTGGAGGGGAGCAGATTGGTGACCACGCACAGATTCAGAATGGTCTGTACCGCAATCAGCGTCACCAGCCCCGCCGCAAGGACGGTGGAAAACCGGTCACGGGCGTTCAGCGCGATCCAGTAGCCCCGCAGGATGGTGACGGCGAACAGTGCAACGATCGCCATCGCCCCCACCAGTCCCAGCTCCTCGCAGATCACCGCAAAGATATAGTCGTTATATTGAAAAGGCAGATACAGATATTTCTGCCGGGACTTGCCGTAGCCCAGCCCGAACAGGCCGCCGGAGCCGATGGCGTACAGCGACTGCAAGATCTGGTATCCGGTGTCCCCCGGGTCAAGCTCCGGGTGGAGCCATGCGGTGACACGGTCGCCGGCGTAGCCCATGAAGCTGATGTAGAGGACCACGAACACGGCGGCGGCGCCCGCCCCGGCCAGCAGCCATCTGGTTCGGGTGCCTGCCACGAACATCATCACCACCGCCACCATGCCCATGAGCATAATGGCCGACAGGTGCTTTTCCAGCGCCAGCGGAACCAGAATCCCCAGCAGCGCCAGACCGAAGCCCAGAACGCCATGGCGGAAGGTTTTCGCGTCCTGCCCGTACAGCCGGGTCAGCCGGGCGAACAACAAAATCATGGTAAATTTGGCGATCTCGGAGGGCTGAAACTGAATACCCGCCAGATTGATCCAGCGCCGTGCGCCGTTGACCTCTTCGCCGATAACGAGGACGCTCAGCAGCAGCGCGATGCTCACGCCGTACAGCGGCCATGCGAACCGGTACCAGACGCCCACGGGTATCCGGCTGAAAAAGAACATGGCGGCAAGACCAATCGCGGCGCAGACCGCCTGCTTTTGGAGATATTTTGTGGAAATTTCGTAGCCGGTGTCATACTCGCTCTGGGCGTAGCTTGCCGAATACAGCATAGCCAGTCCCACCGTCAGCAGCAGAAGCACCAGCAGCAAAAAGGGGTAATCGACGCTTTCCCCCGTCCGGGAAAGCCCCGGGCGGCGTTTCTCTTTGGCATGGAGGTCACGCTCCGACGCCATAAGATACTTCCTTTCAGGAATGGATAATTAACCGACGAGACCGGCGATGCCGAACCAGGCCAGCACGCACATGGCTGCCGTCACACCGGCGAATACCAGCACGATTTTTTCTTCCTTCCAGCCGCACATTTCAAAATGGTGGTGGATGGGCGCCATCTTGAACAGGCGCTTGCCGTGGGTCGCCTTAAAATAGGAGACCTGCAAAATATCGGACATGGCTTCACAGACATACACGAAGCCGATCAGAATCAAAATCAGGGGCATCTCCAACGCGAAGGCCATGGCGCACACCACGCCGCCTAAGAACAGCGAGCCGGTGTCTCCCATGAAGACCTTGGCCGGATGCCAGTTATAGAAGAGGTAGGCAACCAGCCCGCCCGTCAGAGCCGCGGGTAGCAGCGCCAGATCGTACTTTCCCATGGCAGCGGCCGCCGCGGTAAAGAACACCATCACAGGCAGGGTGACGCTGGCGCACAGGCCGTCCACGCCGTCGGTGAGGTTCACCGCATTGTCCGTTCCCACCATGACGAACATGGCAAAGAAAATATAGACGATGGGGTGCAGCCGGAAGCTCACATTCACGAAGGGAATGTAGAGGTGGGTGTCCATAAAGCCGGAGCGGTACATGGCATACAGGAACAGCGCCGACACCGCCATTTGCAGCATGGCCTTTTGCAGCGTTGTCAGCCCCAGATTCCGGTGGAATTTGACCTTGGTAAAATCGTCCAGGAACCCGATCAGGCCGAAGCACAGGGAAAGCGCCAGCACGTAAAAGGGGGAATTATCGCTCATGGCGGGGAAATTGCCCACCAGGCAGAGAATTGTCCCGAAAATAAACATCAGCCCGCCCATCATGGGGGTGCCGGCCTTGGTGTTGTGCCAGGTGGGGCCGATCTCCCGAATGGACTGTCCGGCTTTCAGCGCCCGTAGCACAGGCAGCAGCAGGTAGCCAATACCGCCGGTCAGGATGCAGCCCGCCGCCGCCGTAATCAAGATTCTTGTCATGACTTCTTCCTCCGTTACTTCTCTTCCCCTAAGAACTCGTCCAGAACCTGTTCCAGATGGATGCCGCGGCTGGCCTTGAACAGCAGCACATCCCCGGGCTTGACCGTGCGTTTCAGCGCCGCCACCAGCTCCTCCCGGTTTGTAAAGGCTCTTCCCCGGGTCTCCGGCATACCGCCGGTAATCGTTCCGCTGATGATCCGCCCGGAATTGGGGCCGTAGGCAAAGACGTAGTCCGCTTTTTCCGCGGCGATCCTGCCCACCCGGTAATGCTCCGCCTGGGTGCAGTCCCCCAGCTCCAGCATGTCACCCAGCACGGCGATCCGCCGCCCCTGCTTCTTTCCAAGGACGGCCAGCGCCGCCGCCATGGACTCGGGACCTGCGTTGTAGCAGTCCTTGATGATGGTCATGCCGCCGGACTGGATGATCTCCTGGCGGCCGGAAATGTTCCGGAACTGGGAAAGTCCCGCCTGAATTTTTTCGGGCAGCACCCCCAGCTTCAGGCCGACCGTCACCGCCGCCAAGGCGTCGTTGACGTAATGCTCGCCTTCCAGCAGCATCCCTACCGGGAAGGACAGCCGCCCGGCCTCCACCCGGAAGCGCAGATAGTCGCCGTCCTGATTCACGTCAAACGCCCGGACGGCACAGCCTTCGGAGGAACCGAAGTATGTAACCCGCTGCTGTGGCTCCTTGTCCAGATTGCGCAGGAGGAAATCGTCGCCGTTCAGCAGGAGCATCCCGTGAGGGGTCATGCCCTCCACGATCTCCATTTTCGCCTGACGGATTCCCTCCTGGGTACCCAGGAATTCAATGTGGGCGGTGCCGATGTTGATGATCACAGCCACGTCCGGTCTTGCGATCTGGGACAGGTAGGAAATTTCGCCGAAATGGTTCATGCCCATTTCCAGCACCGCGACCTCGGTATTTTCCGGCATGGCAAGCACCGCCATGGGCATTCCGATGTCGTTATTGTGGTTGGCCGGGGTCTTGCTGGTGACGAAGGCCTGTTCCAGCACGGCGGCGACCATTTCCTTGGTGGTGCTTTTGCCCACGGAGCCGGTGACCGCCACCACCTTCGCGCCGATGCGTTTCAGTTCCTCCCGGGCGATCTGACCCAGAGCGATGCGGGGGTCGTCCACATAAATGGCAGGAAAGTCTCCCACCTTATGGCTGCACAGAGCCGCCGCAGCGCCCCTGTCCATGGCCTTTTTGATGAAATCGTGGCCGTCCCTCGCGCCTTGGAGGGCGATGAACAGCTGCCCCGGCTGCATGACCCGGGTGTCATTGGCCGCGCCTAAAAATGCAATATCCGCGTATTTTTCTTCCACCACGCCGCCGCACCATTCGGCGGCCTGTCTCAGCGTTAATTTTCCCATACCGTTTCCTCTTTTTCCCGCAGGTGGGCGGCGACCTCTTCCCGTTCATCCAGGTGGCGCTTTACGCCGCCGATGTCCTGATAGGTCTCATGCCCCTTTCCCGCCAGGACAATTATATCATCTTTTTTCCCAATGTCCATAGCATATCTGATGGCCGAGCGCCGGTCTTCGATAACAATATATTCCCCGTCTTCCTGTTTTACCCCTGTCAGAATGTCTTCAATAATGGCCATGGGGTCTTCCGTGCGGGGGTTATCCGAGGTGATGACGGCAAAATCCGACAGCTTCACGCCGATATGTCCCATAACGGGTCGCTTCATGGGGTCCCGGTCGCCGCCGCAGCCAAATACCGCAATGACCCGACCCTTGCAGAAATCCTTCACGGAGGAAAGCACATTTTCCAGTCCGTCGGGGGTGTGGGCGTAGTCGATGAGGATGCTGTAGGGTTTTCCGGGGGTGGGGACGACCTCCACCCTGCCCTTGACGCCGGAGGCCGTTTTCAGAGCGGCGGCGCAGTCCGTCAGGGAAATGCCCAATTGTCTCGCAATGCCCATGACCGTCAGGGCGTTGTAGACGGTGAACTTTCCGGGGATGGGCAGGGACACCGCCGCCCGTTCCTCGCCGGATACGGCTGTAAAGCGAATGCCCTGCGCCAGAAGCTCCAGGTTTTCGCCCCGCAGGTCGGCGGGGCTTTGTACGCCCGTGGTCAGCACCGGGCAGGCGGCCGCCGCGAGAACCCTGCCCGAATAGCTGTCGTCCGCATTGACCACCGCCAGACGGCAGCGGCGGAACAGCTCGGCCTTGGCTTCGCAGTAAGCGTCCATGGTCTTGTGGAAATCCAGATGATCTTCCGTCAGATTGGTAAAGGCGGCAACGTCAAACCGGATACCGCCGATGCGCTCCAAGGAAATAGCGTGGCTGGAAACCTCCATCACCACATGGGTGCATCCGGCGTCCCGCATTCTGGCAAACAGCGCCTGCAATTCAAAGCTTTCCGGGGTGGTTCGCTCGGTGGGAATGATCTCCTGACCGATCATGTTGGCCATGGTGCCGATTAAACCCACCTTCGCCCCCAGACAGGTTTCCAGCACCTGCTTTAATAGAAGCGTGGATGACGTTTTTCCGTTGGTGCCGGTAATGCCGATCATGGTCATCTGCTCCGCCGGGCGGCCAAAGAAGTTGCGCCCCAGCA
>CAKTKF010000014.1 GCA_934569215.1 uncultured Oscillospiraceae bacterium | reverse complement strand
TCCACCTTCCACGCAGGGCTGAACGTCATGGACGCGGCGTCCAACGCCGAGATCATGGAGATGGTGAAGCGGTTCGCGGCGCAGTCCTCCAAGAAGACGCTGATTGCCTTCGGCGCGTCCCCTTACTGCGTAAAGGAAGGGCGGCTCATCAGCCGCCGGGAGCTGGACGCCGTGTGTCCCGACAAGGAGATCATGGTGGTAAAATACGACGGCCACGCCTGCATCGTCAATTCCAAGCTCCTGAACGCCATGGAAAGCAAAGTAAAGCACCTGCGGGGCTACCACCCGGACACGGGAGAAATGAATCAGGAGGCGTTTTTCGCCTTTTCCAACGCGTTGACCAATTCTCTGTCCATCCCCGAGCTGATCCACAATATGCAATCGGCGGTGGATTTTCAGGCGAGCCGGGGCATCGGCTGCGTCCACACCGTCAGCGGCGTGGGCTTTGCGGGAGATCTGGACATCACCCTGGAAAAGCTCTTTGCCAAGGGGCTGAAAAACGGGTTCCAGATTCGTGTCTTCCCCCAGAGCATGCAGGTGAAAACGGCCACTAGTCGCAAACTTCCCCGCATTGGCGGCTGCTTCGCCTGCGCTCTGGACGGCTGCTTCGGCTCCCATGACGCGGCGCTGAACGCGCCCTACGCCGACGAACTCGGCGGCGAGGGCGTATTGTACTACGACGATCAGAAGGTCATCGATTTCTGCAAGGAAGCCAACCGGGCAGGGCTGCAAATTGAGCTGCACGCCATCGGCGACAAGGCATTTGACCAGGCCTGCCGGGCGATAAAAGCGGCGCTGGACGATTTCCCCAGAAAAGATCACCGCCACGGTATCATCCACGACTGCCTGCCCACCCCGGAGGGCATTGCGGTTTGCCGGGACTATCATATCCAGATGCCCATGCAGAGCGCGTTCATCGGCTGGAAACAGGAGCCGGACGATTACCTTGAACGCATTCTGGGACACGACCGTCTGGAAAAGCTGAACCCTATCAAAACGTTCCGAGACAACGGCATTGTGGTTTCCTTCGGCTCCGACGCCCCATGTACCACCCCCGACCCCATTGCCTGGATAGACAGGGCGGTGAACAACGACAACGCCGGTCAGGCGGTCTGCGTTCAGGACGCTCTGCGGATGTGTACCTACAACGGCGCGTGGGCGGCCTTTGACGAACAGGAACGGGGCAGTCTGGAAGCCGGGAAAATCGCGGATATGGCGGTGCTGTCGGAAAACCCGTACACCGTCCCCAAGGACAAGCTCAAGGATATTCGGGTAGAGCGGCTGTACCTGGGAGGAAAGCCCTACGAAAGCTGCCGGGAAAGCATTCTTCCCATGATGCTCCGGGGGCTGACCTCCCGGAACAAGGCGTAAAGGCGGAATTCTATGACAAAACACGAGTTTTACATTCTCAACGACCTGTACAACGGCAAGCAGGGCCGGGGCGGCTGCACGTCGGACATTAGCCGCACCCGCGCGCTGGACGATCAGGCCGCCATCAACGCCCTGACGGACGCGGGACTGATTGCCCGGGACACCGGCGCGTTGACCGGGGCGGGTCTTGCCGCGCTGGAACCCTACCGGGTAGACAACGCGGTCATTCTGGCGGCGGGCGCTTCCACCAGATTCATCCCTCTCTCTCTGGAGCAGCCCAAGGGGCTGTTCGAGGTAAAGGGGGAACGGCTGATCGAGCGGCAAATCCAGCAGCTGAGAGCCGCCGGGATCGACAACATCACGGTGGTTCTGGGCTACAAGAAGGAAATGTTCTTCTATCTGAAGGAGAAGTACGGCGTCAAATTCGTCATCAACGACGCGTTCAACATCAAGAACAACATCGAAAGCCTGTACCTCGCCCGAGCCGAGCTGAAAAATACCTACGTCTGCGTCAGCGACAGCTATTTTGTGGAAAATCCCTTCAACCGCTTTGAGTACCAGACCTTTTACGCCGGTCTGTCCGTCAGCGAAGCGGTGAACGAAATGTATGTTGACACGGACGGCGACGGAAAAATCATCCGGATGGCAGAACACCGGGACGCAGGGCGTGTGCTTCTGGGGCATTCCTTCTGGCGGGAAGCATTCTCCGACGCCTTCCTTGCCCTGGCAGAAGCCGACCGGGAGGTTGGCCGCTATCACGCCTGCTTCTGGGAGTGGTTGGTGAAGGACTACCTTTCCCGGCTGCCGCCCATGTATTATAAGGAATACGCCCCCGGCACGATTTTCGAGTTCGACTATTTCGAGGAGCTGCGCCAATTCGACACCCAGTACTTAAGCCACACCCACAGCGGCATTATCCGCAACATCAAGCTGGTATTCCGCTGCGACGAGGAAGACATTGCAGACTTCCGGAACGTCAGCGAAGGCATGACCAACACGTCCTTCCTTTTCAAAATTGACGGTGTGGACTACATCTACCGCCACCCGGGGGACGGCACCGACAGCATCATCAACCGCCGGAACGAGAAGACCTCTCTCATAAAGGCAAAGCAGCTGGGCATCGACCCGACATATATCTACGCCGATGTCAACGAGGGGTGGAAAATCTCCAAATTTGTCCCCCAATTCCGGGAGCCGGATTACGGAAGCTTTGCCGATTCCCAGAAGGTGCTGTCCGTCCTGCGGAGACTCCATGCTTCGGACGTGAAGGTAGATTACGGTATGCGCCCCTGGGAGGACGCGCTGAACATGCAGAAACTGTTGACGGAGAAGGATCCCCACTGCTTTGCTGCCCACGAAGCGCTAAAAGAAAAAATCGGCAAACTTTACCAAATGGCCCTGGGCGACGGGGTGAAAAAATGCTTCTGCCACGGCGACACCTACCGTCCCAACTGGATGCTCCTGCCTGACGGGGACGTATATCTCATCGACTGGGAGTACGCGGGCTTTTCAGACCCCGGAATTGACGTTGGCTACTATATCGTAGATGCCATGTACGATTTCCCGGAAGCGGAACGGTTCATCAAGGAATACCTGGGAAGCGGATACAACGCATCCGGCCGCTTCCACTACATGGCCTACACGGCCATCATCGCCTATTACTGGTTCGTCTGGGCGCTTTATCGGGAGTCCTGCGGCGCGGATATGGGGCAGTCGCTGGAAAGCTGGCACACCATGGCAGAAAAATACGCAGATCACCTGCTGGGGGAATAAAATTCTCTCCCAGCCCCATCCATCACATCCCCACCCCCGCCGGGGGCTGTCGAAGTCTGACAGCCCCCGGTGGGTTATTTGTTTTCTACCCTGTCCAGTTCAAAGTGCCTCCCCCAGCTCCGTTGTTTTCCGGAAAAGAAACTGCCAAATTACCCCCGTATCATACTTTGGCATGATTTACATTTTCTGGCGATTATGTATAATATAGATAAAATGGTGTCGGAATGCATATAGTGTGGGGCGCAGTCCCCGGCATCGGAAAGGAGGGAGAACGTGACCGGAAATATTGTTGTAAAGCCATCCGTTCAGCAGCGGTTTGACGGCTTTATGCAGCGCGGGCGCGTTCTCTTTTTCAGCGCGCCCTGCGGCTTCGGAAAAACCGCGCTGGCGGACGCCCTGCTCTCCGGGCGGAATGTGCTGCGGCTGAATGCGGGCGCGGCGGACTTCGCCCTTCCCGCCCTTTCGGACGGGTGGGATATCCTGCTCATCGACGATTTTCAGATGATTCCGTCAGATGACAACGGGCAGGCGCTGTGCGAGCTGATCCGCTCCGACCCGGGCAAACGCTTCCTGCTTCTCTCCCGGGGCGCGCCGCCCGGATATCTGACGGCGTTCCAGTATTCCGGCCTGATGACCACGCTGGAGGCCGACGACCTGCTCTTTGACCGGGAGGATATCCGCAAATACTTTTCCAGCTGCGGCGTCGCCGTGACGGACAGCGAGATCAGCGGCATTCTGAGAGAATCCGTCGGCTACCCCCTGGGCGTCGCCGTCACCGCCCGGTGCATGTCCGGCGGAAAGCCCTTCAGCCCGGAGGTCGTGGCGCGGGCGTTCCGGGAGGTGTTCTCCTATTTCGAGGACGCGATTTACCGGCGGTTCGATCTTCCCGTACGGCAGTTTCTGCTGGAGCTGGCGCCCTTTGAGCGGTTCAACCTGGAAATGGCGCGGATGGTCAGCGGCGACCCCCATGTGGGCAACCGCCTGGACTGGCTTCTGAACCACACCACCATGCTCCGCTATGACGACATGCAGCACTTCCGCTTCTGGCCGCAGTTCCGCGACTTCCTTCTGTGGGAGATGGCGCGGGAATACAGTGAAGAAAAGCGTCGGGCGCTTTTCAGCCGGGGCGCGCTCTACTATGAGCTGAAAGAGGATTACGCCCACGCCCTGGAATGCTACACCAAATGCGGCGACCATGCCAAGGTCTCCGAGCTTCTCGTCCGCAACGCGGGGCTGCACCCCGGCATGGGGCATTACAGTGAAATGGAAAAATATTACCGCAGTCTCCCGGAAGCGGAGATCGCGGCCTCACCCGCGCTGATGCAGGGCATGAGTATGCTCTGCGCTCTGGCCATGGATTACGACGGCTCCCAGCGCTGGTATCAGGAATTGCAGGCATTCGCCAATCGGTGCGGCAAGGACGACGCCGCAGGCAAGCAGGCCCGCAGCCGCTTGGCGTGGCTGGACATCTCCCTGCCCCAGCGGGGTGTGGAGGGTTTGACGGAAACCATCCCCGCGGTGTTCCGGCTGATGACCAGCAAAGAGGTATCCCTCCCGTCCTTCTCCGTCACCAGCGCCCTGCCCAGCATCATGAACGGCGGCAAGGATTTCTCCGTCTGGAGCAAGCGGGACGACCTGCTCTACCAGACGCTCCGCATCCCGGTGGAGGCCGTACTGGGGCGGGACGGCGTCGGCCTTGCCGACTGTGCCATCGCCGAAAGCAAGTTTGAAAAGGGCGAGAACATCACCGGCCGGATGCTGACCATCGTACCCCGCATCAGTGAAATTCATCAGCGCGGCACACCGGACATGGAGTTTGCCGTCAACGGTCTGCTGGCCCGGAGCCTACTGGCCGCGGGGCAGAGCGAGGATGCGCGGCGCACCATCGAATCTCTCCGGGGAAAATTCGCGGAGGAGGGGCAGGATCGGTTCCTCCCCAACATGGACGCCATGCTCATTAGGATCGCCCTTCGCACCGGCGACCTGGACTATGCGGACGCCTGGTATCGGGAAAAAGCGCCCAGAAATCCCATGCGGATCAACATTATGAAGCGCTACCAGTACCTCACTCAGGCCATGGTAGAGCTGGCGGACGGAAAGCCGGGGGCGGCGATGCTGACCCTCTCCCCCCTGGAATCCTACATCCAAAGCTGCGGGCGGCACATTGACGGCATCCATCTGAATATTCTCACCGCCATCGCCCTATATAGAAGTAAGGACGAGGCCTGGCGGCAGCGCCTGACCGACGCGCTGGATGCCGCAGCGGAGTACCATTTCATCCGAACCGTCAGCGTCTACGGCACGGCGGTGCTGCCATTGCTCGAAAAGCTGGACTGGAGCGGCAGCGCCCGATGGCGCAAGCAGCTGATGGACGATGTGCGGCTGCAAGCGGCGTACTATCCCCGCTTTCTGGAGCCGCGTCTTGCCCCGGCGGATGCCCTGACGCCCACGGAGATGCAGATCCTGCATCTGATCTGTGCCGACAAGAGCAACGCGGAGATCGGGCAGATCATGGATATCAAGCTGCCCACGGTGAAGACCCACGTGAGCCACATTCTGGATAAACTGGACGTCAAGCGGCGAAGCGAGGCAAAAACCGCCGCGAAGCGTCTTCGGCTTATTTCGGAGGAGCTGTAAACCTCGCCCGGGTCTCCGGGCTGACGATAGAACGTTACCACTTTTTTCACGCAGGAGGTTCCTATGAAAAGAAGAGTTTTGAGTCTGATCATGGCGTTGGTCATTCTTCTCACCATGCTGCCCACGTCGGCGCTGGCGCAGGAGATGGAGACGCCCGCTGCTGGTGCGTCCGTGGAGGCCACCAAGGGTACTCCCGAGACGACCGCCCCCACCACCGCGCCCACTGTGGCCGTTACGGCATCCACTAAGGGCAGCGTCCCGGCCACTGAGGACAGCGTGCTTTCCACCGAGGGGGATATTGCGCCCCAGAACGGCGAGGGGAGTGCGGTGTATAGCAACGGCTATGTGGCAGAAATCAACGGTACGCCATATGAGACGCTGGAAGAAGCGCTGGATGTCGCATTGGGAGAGACAGAGCCTGTCGAAATCGCTCTGCTCAGCAATGTTACAGAGGACATTATTATCTACGCCGCAACAACTATCAACATGAACAGTTTCAGCATTACCGGCAACATCGATGCGACGGCCAGCCTGACATTGAAAAACGGTACAGTTGTTGGTAATGTTACTGTCGATACCGATGGTACGTTTATCATGACCGCCCCCGGCAACGCCGAAGTTGCCATTGACGGTGGGCTGGAAGTGAACGCTGGTTCCTGTTCCATCATCGGCGCAAAAATCGGTGTTAAGGGTACCATGAGCTTTGACGGCGATGATCTGGTCATCACCGGCACAGAGAAGGCCGTTGAACTGACTAGCGCGGCCGAGCCTGCCAGCAAGACGTTCTACGGCTCCACCAGTGTAGACGGCGAAACCACCGAGAAAGCCACGTTTGACACCGATACATACAAGGTAAGCGGCGGGGTTGCAAAGAAGCTGACCAACAAGCTGTCTGACAATGTCACACCTCCCGCGCAGGCGTCCGTGACACTGGATTCCACCGAACGGAATGTAACGGCTGGCGAAACCGTCACGTTCACCGCGACCTACACCGGCACAGGCACGCTGGACGCTTATATTCAGAAAAACGGGCAGGATGAAAATGTTGCCGTGACTCTGGAAAAGGCCGAAGACGGCACCTATACAGTCTCCGCCAAGATTGACGCTGAGACACCCACCCGCGATTATACACTGTACGTTCACGAGGTGAACAACAGCTTTGTGCAGGCGAAAGCCACCATCCACGTCACGGCTTTGACCCCCGTGGCCGAGGTGAACGGCAAGCGGTATGCCCTCCTGAACAACGCATTTGCCGCAGCAAACGACGGCGACACCGTTACGATGCTGGCGAACCATACGACGGATTGGGATGCCGTCGATGCGGGCGATGAATCCACGCTGGCCATCGTCACCAAAAAGCTGACGCTGGACTTGAACGGCAAGACGGTGGATTACCTCATGGTGGGCGACATAGCGTTTGACGAGGAGACGCAAACGATAACCGCTGTCTACCCCGGCAACCTGACCGTTATGAGCAGCCGCGAAGGTGGAACTGCGGCAAGCACGATCAACGCTCTCGATTTTGTAAAAGGTACGCTGGACATTCAGAGCGGTCAGATTGGAGATTATGGTGAAAGCGGACTTACCTGCAACGGGGACAGCGGCAGCGTGACCATCAGCGGCGGTACGGTGCTTGGCCTTACGGTAGGCGATGGCGCTTCCGTCACCGTCTCCGGCGGCACATTGCACGGGGGCAACTGGTTCAACGACGGTACACTGAACATCACGGGCGGCACATTCAGCAATGTATACTTCAACAACAATGGCGGAACCATCGCCATCAGCGGCGGTACGTTCGGTGCAATTACGAATAATGACGCAAGCACCCTCATTCCGCCCATGCTCCTGCTGGCAAAGGGCTATGCCTTCTATGACCAGTATGACGACACGTTGAAAGACGGCAGCGTGCGCGATGCGCTGAAAAATGTGACGGTCAAATCGCACACCCACGCCATCGAAAACGGCAAGTGCGCCTGCGGCCTTGCGGCGACCGTCAGCGACAGCAATGGCGACTTCTACAACACCTTGCAGGCCGCTCTGGACGCGGCGGCGAAGGACAGCACCATCCAGTGGGTGCAGCCGGAACAGGATCTGACCGAACAGGTCACGTTCGACACGGCGGACGCGGTGGTCACGGTACGGATGAACGGCAAGACCCTGACCGCCCCGAATAACGATGCTCCCGCGGTGACCGTATCCGGCGGCACACTGATCTTCGCGGACGCGGCGACGATCAGTATGCCCACGACCGCCGACCCCTATAATCAGACAATTACCTATGCCGTTTCCATCAGCGGCGGCAAACTGGTCTTCCAAGGCAAGCTGACCGCAGAGGGCGGCGTATTCAACATTCCCGGAAATCGCACTGTGCAGATGCCTGCGGTTTATGCCAATGGCGGCGAGTTGGATCTCCAAGGCGATCTGGATCTGAAGAGCGGCCTGACGATTTCCGGAAACGCAAAGCTGACCCGGAAACTGACCAAAGGCACATTCCGGACAGATTACATGGAGGGTGACCGGCTGTCGGTCACGGGCGCGAGTAACTACAAGTATCTGGAATATCTGCTGGAAGACGGTTACGCCTTTGTCGATAAAGACGACCACAACGTATTCAGATGTGTAAGTTCCTTCAAATCCTGGAGCGGCAGTGATGTTACCATCGTGCCGCATGAGCATACATGGGGGCCGAAAGGCGAACTCTATTCCTGTACCGCGTGCGGTAAGTCCTGCGGACATCCCGACGGCTACCCCGACGGCAAATGCCCCATCTGCGGGAAGCCCTGCCCCCACGATATGGCGGATCAGAGCTCGACGGATTTCCACTATTATTGTAGATATTGCGGTAAGCAAATGTTTGCGAGGATCCAGACGGATACGTATAAGTGGTCGTTCTTTCCCAACCTCAAGGACGCAATGGCGGCGGCCGAGGCCGGCCAGACCATTGTGCTGCTGGATGACATCGATAATTCCGATCAAACCGCAGCTGTTACCGGCAACGGCAAAACCGTTACGCTGGATTCGAACGGCCATACGATCACCGGCGGCTGGATTTATGTCGGAATTAGTGAAGATGATTTGAACAACCAAACCTCCAGCACGTTGAAGATCATCGGCAGCGGCAGCTTTATAAACGCCGGCATCTATGGCAACCTTAGCGTTGGATATAGCGCCACGCTGGACTTAAGCGGCTGGGTCGGCGAGAACAACACGATCACCCGTGTAGAGCTGAGCAAGAACGGCAATGAGCAGCCGAACCCCGAAAGCCTGCTGATTGTCAGCGAAAATATCGGCACCATTGGCACTTTGGGATTTTATAACTGGCCGTCAAGCGGCATAAAGACCAAGCTGACCGGCGGCACCTATGGCAGTATTACGATCACAACGCATGTCAACGATGGTGAACCATACAGCAGTATGCTTGCGCCGGGTTATGCGTTCCAGTACGTCGGCACAGGTGATTATGTAAACTACGTGGAGACCGCGACCAATCAGGGCAATACCATCAAAAACGTCAAGGTCGTTAAGTGTACCCACGGCGGCACGAACGGCTTTGACTTTGGCGCCACCAACTGCCCCTACTGCAACGCGCCCGCGGTGGCGCAGACGGCCTTGCAGAATGTCGAGGGCGACCCGTGGCGGAACTTTGCCGACTTGCAGACTGCCCTTGACGCGGACAGAGACGGCAGCTCGACCCTCAGTCTGCTGACCGACGTTACCGGCGATTATACCATCAACGGCACCCAGGGCACGGGACTTGACCTGAACGGCCATTCCATCAAGGGAACGGTGACGGTCAAGGGCATCAAGGGTGACTATATCACCACTACCTTGAGCAATACGCAAAACACCACCACAGCCAGCATTGATAAAGTCGTTGCTTTCGATGGTGCGGAACTCGCCGGATCAGGATATCCCGCTGTGATCGGCGAATTGACGTTGGCAGAGGGCGCGACGTGGAATAATATTCTGAATGACACAGCACTTGGATACAAGGTGCTCAACGCGGACGGCACTCACAAGTGGTACGCCCCGGCGGATGTTCCCGCCGGTTCCACGGAGCTGAAGAATGTCATCATCAATCGTCTGCCAATCACCTCCAAGACCCTGTATCTGAAGGTCGGTGGCAAGAACCTGACCGGCAACCCGAAGGTGGAGCGCGGCACGACCGTCCAGCTTTGCGCCTACTGCAATACCAGCGGCGCAAGTGTGAACTTCTTCGTCGGAGAACGCGGGAGCGACGGCATGTACAGTTTCTCCAAGCTGACAAGTGAATATAAGAAAATCGGCTCCACATGGTATTACGTCGCGGAGTGCAACTTCAACAAAATCGGTGAGCATGGGATTTATTTCACTGCCAGCAAGGACGGCTATTCGGTATCGAGCGAACTCAGAACGCTGACCGTCACCAAGCCGAATCTCAGCAATGCCGTAATCACGTTCCCCAACGGCAATGAAAGTGTCTATCAGCCTTATAACACCACCACCGGCGTGCCGCCCTATGTTGTAACGTACAACGGCAGCGAGCTGAAAGCGGGAGTTGATTACACCGTCGTCCGCGGCGATTCCCGTTCCACTGTCGGCACCGCCACTCTGACCATCAAGGCGACAGACGACGGCGACTACACCGGCCAGAAAACCGCCAGATGGACGGTCGCAGCTCACAAAGCAACGATCTCGGTCGGCGACATCATAAAGGTATACGATGGCACAACAGACCTGCCCGCAAACGCGTCGATAAAGCTTAAGAGTGCGGATTCCCGCTATGCTCCTTCCGGCGGGCCACTTCCTCTGGTGGCTGGTGAGGATTACCAGATACTCAATGCCAGTTATGATTCCGCCAATGCAAGTGAGGACGAAAAGACCATCTCCTTCACCATTAAGCTGACGGATAGGAACTATACCTTTGAAGACGGCACGACGCAAAAGGACTTTGTGCTGAACGGCGCGGATGTGTCGCAGAC
>CAKTKF010000013.1 GCA_934569215.1 uncultured Oscillospiraceae bacterium | reverse complement strand
GTGGACAGCATCAGCTTGATGCGGTTGAGCTGATTGACCTCCGACGCGCCGGGGTCGTAGTCCACGGCTACGATGTTGGACTGGGGGTAGGCTTTTTTCAGCGCCTTGATGACGCCCTTGCCCACAACGTGGTTGGGCAAGCACGCGAAGGGCTGAATGCACACGATGTTGGGCGTGCCGGAGAGAACCAGCTCCGCCATTTCTCCCGTGAGGAACCACCCTTCGCCGTACTGGTTGCCGATGGAGAGGAAGGGCTTGGCCAGCTCCGCCATCTGCTCAATGGGCATGGGCGGCTCAAAACGGCGGCTCCTTTCCAGTGCGTCCAGGGCGGGCTTGCGTATCAGGCGGATGGCGTCCACCCCGAGCTTCGCCGTGGCGGCGCTTGTCCAGCCTGCGCCTAAAAATTCATGCTTGTAATCGCCGTTGTACACGCAGTAGTTCAGGAAGTCCATCAGGTCAGGCACCACGGCCTCCGCGCCCTCAGCTTCCAGCAGCTCCACCAGATGGTTGTTGGCGAGGGGCATATACTTGACCAGAATCTCGCCCACCACGCCGACTCTGGGCTTGCGCAGAGTTTCGTCAATGGGAAGATTGTCAAAGGCTTCCACAATGCCGCTGCAAACCGCCTTAAACGACCATTTGCTCTTGCTGTTCACCAGAGAATCAATGGCGATTTCCAGCCACTTCTGATGAAGGGCGTTGGCGGAACCCTTCTCCTTTTCATAGGGACGCACCCGGTACAGGCATCGCATGAACAGGTCGCCGTAGACCACGCCCCGCAGGGCGCTGAACAGAAGACCGGGGGAGAGCTTGAAGCCCTCATTGGTCTCCATGCCATTGGCGTTCAGGGAGATGACCGGGATATGGCTGAGTCCCGCCTTGTCCAGCGCCCGGCGGATGAAGCCCACATAGTTGCTGGCCCGGCAGCAGCCGCCGGTCTGGGTCATCATCACGGCCAGCTTGTCCGTGTCGTATTTCCCGGAAAGTACCGCATCCATGATCTGCCCCACCACGGTGATGGAGGGGAAGCAGGCATCGTTGTTCACGAACTTTAGCCCCATGTCGATGGCGGCGCGGTTGTCGTTGGCAAGCACTTCGATATGGTAGCCGTACTTTTTGAAGATCGGCTCCAGCAGGTCAAAGTGAATGGGACTCATCTGGGGAGCGAGGATGGTGTAGCCAGACTGATACATCTCCCTGGTGAACTCCGACCGGTGGTAGGCGGCGGGCTTGGGCTGGGGGCGGATGCCCCGCGCCTGACGCTGGTTCATGGCGGCGAGCAAGCTGCGGATGCGGATACGGGCAGCGCCCAGATTGTTCACCTCGTCGATTTTCAGGACGGTGTAGAGCTTGTTGCTGCCCTCCAGAATTTCGCACACCTGATCGGTGGTGACGGCGTCCAGACCGCAGCCGAAGGAATTCAGCTGAATCAGCTCCAAGTCCTCCCGATTCCGTACAAATTCCGCCGCACTGTACAACCGGGAATGGTAGACCCACTGGTCGTTGACCCGGAGGGGGCGTTCGGGGGTGAAGTCGATGGGCAGGCTGTCCTCGGTGAGGACGGCGAGATCGTAGGAGGCAATCATTTCCGGAATGCCGTGATTGATCTCAGGGTCAATGTGATAGGGTCTTCCCGCGAGGACGATGCCCCGGGCGTGATTTTCCGCCATCCATTGCAGCGCTTTTTGCCCCTCTGCACGAACGTCGGCCTTGGCGTGCTGCTGTTCTTCCCAGGCGCTGTGGACGGCGGCGCGAACTTCTTTTGCGTCGATGCCCCATTCTTCCTTGCATAGGGCGGCCAGACGGTCGGCGGCGATTTTCTCGCTGGTAAAGGCGAGGAAGGGACGGATGTATCGGACTTCGCCGTCGGCCACAGCTTCCACGTTGTTTTTCAGATTCTCCGGGTAGGAGACCACGATGGGGCAGTTGTAGTGATTTTGCGCGCCGGGGGTTTCCTGATGCTCGTAGAACACGCAGGGATGGAAAATGGTTTTGACGCCTTCATTGATAAGCCATTGCACATGGCCGTGGGAGAGCTTGGCGGGGTAGCACTCGGATTCCGAAGGGATGGACTCCATGCCAAGCTCGTAGATTTTCCGGCTGGACTTGGGGGAGAGGACTACCCGAAAGCCCAGTTCCCGGAAGAATGTCGCCCAGAAGGGGTAGTTTTCGTACATATTCAGCACTCTGGGAATGCCGATGACGCCCCGGGTGGGATTTTCCAGCGGGGGATAGTCGAACATCCGCTTCAGCTTATAGGCCATCACGTTGGGGCCTTTCCGCCCGGTGCCGGTGCCGCCTAAGCCCTTTTCGCAGCGGTTGCCGGTGACGTGGCGGCGTCCGCCGGGGAATTTGTTGATGGTCAGCATACACCGGTTGGAACAGCCGCCGCAGCGGGTGGTGGAGGTGGTGTAGGCCAGATTCAGAATGTCGTTCAGGGGAAGGGTAGTGCTTTCCTGACCGTGATAGCGTTCCCGCGCCACCAGCGCCGCGCCGAACGCGCCCATAATGCCGGAAATGTCGGGGCAGATGGCCTCCACTCCGGCGATTTTCTCAAAGGCGCGAAGCACCGCCTGATTGTAGAACGTGCCGCCCTGCACCACGATATGTTTGCCCAGGTCGGCGGGGTCGGCCAGCTTGATGACCTTGTAAAGGGCGTTTTTGATGACGGAGTAGGCAAGTCCCGCGGAAATGTCCTGCACCGTTGCGCCCTCTTTCTGAGCTTGCTTGACGTTGGAATTCATGAACACGGTGCAGCGGGTGCCGAGATCAATGGGGTTTTTGGCGAACAGCGCTTCTTTGGCGAACCCCTCAGCGCTGTAGCCCAGGGAATTGGCGAAGTTTTCGATGAAAGAGCCGCAGCCGGAGGAGCAGGCTTCGTTCAGCAGAATGGTGTCCACACTGCCGTTTTTCAGCTTGATGCACTTCATGTCCTGTCCGCCGATATCCAGCACGCAGTCCACCTCCGGGTCAAAAAACGCAGCGGCGGTGCAGTGGGCGATGGTCTCCACCTCGCCCTCGTCCAGGCAGAAGGCGGATTTTAAGAGGGATTCTCCGTAGCCCGTGGAGCAGGAGCGGGCGATGTGCGCACCCTCGGGCAGCTCGTCCCGGAGCCGTGCCATGGCCTCCATGGCGGTGCGGATGGGATTGCCCTGATTGTTCGCGTAGTAGGAGAAGAGAAGCTGGCCATCGCTGCCGATGAGCGCTACTTTTGTGGTGGTGGAACCGGCGTCGATGCCGAGGAAGCAGTCACCCCGGTAATCGGACAGGCTTTCCCGGCGGACAACGGCTTTGCTGTGCCGGGCGCAGAAGGCCTGATGGTCTTCCCGGGTGGCAAACAGGGGGTCAAGGCGCTTTAATTCAAAGGCCATTTCCACGCCCTTTTCCAGCCGGTCGATCAGGCCGTCCATGCTGACGGCTTCGGCGTCGCCGGATTCCAGCGCCGCGCCCATGGCGGCAAAAAGATGGGAGTTTTCCGGGTCAACGGTGGTTTCGGGGGTGAGCTTCAGGGTTCGGATAAAGGCCTTTTTCAGCTCGGGCAGGAAATGCAGAGGTCCACCCAGGAACGCAACGCAGCCCCGGATGGGCTTGCCGCAGGCAAGGCCGGAGATGGTCTGGTTGACCACGGCCTGAAAAATGGAAGCGGCCAGGTCGGCGGTGGTTGCGCCCTCGTTGATGAGGGGCTGAATGTCGGTTTTTGCAAACACGCCGCAGCGGGCGGCGATGGGGTAGATTTCCTGATAATGCTCAGCCTGTTTGTTCAATCCGGCGGCGTCGGTCTGGAGCAAAGACGCCATCTGGTCAATGAAGGAGCCGGTGCCGCCGGCGCAGACGCCGTTCATCCGCTCCTCCAGTCCGCCCCGGAAATAAATGATTTTGGCGTCCTCGCCGCCCAGCTCAATGGCCACGTCGGTCTGGGGCGCGACGGCCTGCAATGCAGAGGCGACGGCCACTACCTCCTGCACGAAGCCGATGCCCATGGCCTTGCCGAGATTGATGGAGCCGGAGCCTGTGATCTTCACCTGCAAAAGGCAGGGGCCGACCTGCTCCCGGGCTTCGGAAAGGAGCTGCCGCAGCGTCTGCTGGGTATGGGCGCAGTGACGGCGGTACTGCCCGAACAGAATTTCCCCGTTTTCGTCCAGCAGCACAAGCTTGACGGTCGTTGAGCCGATGTCGATACCGGCGCGATATGTATTCATAGCATATTTCTCCATCTTTTGTTTTTTATAACAATTCTACAAAACGATATTTGATATTATAGCAAATATGTTGTAAACAAAGTGTTAATTGTGAAAAAATTTTAACCGGTTCTTTGCAAAAAAGAATGGGCCGGTCACCATAATTTGGTGACCGACCCTGACGTTACGGGGCTTTATTTGTAGCGGGGGTTTCTGGCTTTGCGGCTTTCTTCTTTTTATGGTGACGACGAACCAGAAGAATGACCACCAGCAGCACGACCACGGCTGCGCCGCCGGCGCCGGTAATGGGCAGCCAGGAGATTGACTTTTTCATCGATCCGATCAGGCAGAAGCTCTCATCGCCGTCCTCAATGGCAAAGACCAGGTAGCTGCCGTCCTTCGTGTGGGAGACCTCCCGCCAGCTTCCGTCAGCTCCCTGTACCATGACGCGGACGTTTTTCTGCTGGGTCTCCGGCAAGTAGCGCAGCGTATCGGCCGTACCGGTGGGGAGGGTAAAGGTGTAGCCCTCCAGGAATTTATCGTGTGCGCCCGGAGCGGGGCCTTTGGTCATTTGGGTCAGCTGGATTGGCGTATTGTCGGAGAACTGACCCTGCGCCAGCAGGGTAGGCAGCTTGCTTTCGCCCACAGTTTCACTCTCCACCGTTTCCCATTCCGCATCATACACCGCCTGGAAGGAAACGTCAAAGCGAATATCGGACAAATCGGTATCCGCCAGACCGTCCCAGCGGCCGACGCAGCCTGCCTTTTCGGGCAGTTTGGGAATGCTGTCCGGGGACAGCGCCTCGCCGGGGGTGAGGGTGACGGTGTGCATCATGCCGTCGTCGTAGACGAAGCGGACGGAAATGACCTTGAAGATGGGGTCAACCCCCTCCAACGCCACGAAATCATCGTGTTCAAGGGACTGGGCGCTGTCAGCATAGCTGACACCGTCGATGGCGCCGATGTCGGAGCCGACGGTGAGGTAGTAGTTTCCGGTGACGGTATCTTCCTCGGTCTCTTCGCTGTCGTCGGATTCCGCGCTGAGGAATCCGGAACGCTCGCCGCGCATACCCAGAACCGCGCCGGTCTTTTCAGAGCCGGTGAGCTGCACCATGCTGCGGCAATCGGTGACGGTGAGACCCTCGCCCGCAATGCCGCCTACATAGGCATTTCCGGTAATGGCGGATTTGGCGCTGCACTGGCGGATATATCCGTCGCTCCTGCCTGCGACACCGCCCACGTAGTCGGCGTCCTCCGCGTCAATGCTGGCGGTGCTGAGACAGTTTTTCGTAAGTCCCATCGCCATCCAGCCAACAATGCCGCCCACGTTCTGGCGCTTGGCCGTAACGCTTCCGCTGTTCTCACAGCTGAGGATCACAGCGCGAAGCTGGGTGTCGAAGTTCATGGAGTTGTCGCCGCCGATTTGCAGATCGTCCTCCGGGTCGAGGTTGTTTTCAAAGGCGATGGCGCCCACGACGCCGCCCGCGTTCAGGTCGCCCAGAACCGCGCCGGAATTGGTGCATTTTTCCACCTTGCCGGAGAGAATTTCTGCGGTGTCCCGGTCGGAAATGTCCTCAATGGTGCCGCCCAGATTCTGGGATGCGCTGCCCACCGTGGCGCTCATGGCGCTGATCTGACCGGCGATGGAACGCATAATGCGGCTGAGGGAATCCGCCGTGTTGTTGACGGAATCCATGATGGCGTACAGGGAGGAACCGGCGGCGGCAAGGCTGCTGTTGGCGTTGTTGATGGCCGCGTCGATGGCGTCCTGGTCGGGGGGATAGGGGTCATCCCCATTGGGCAGCAGGGTGTCCAGGGCGTCCTTGGCATCCACGAGGGAATTGTAGAGGTCGTCCACCTGAACGCCCATGTCCGAATTGCCGTCCTGAATGGTGGAAAACGCCTGCCCCGTGAGATTGCTCACGGTGCCAAGCTGGGATTGGAGAAGCTGCATTGTGTCCTCGGTGTACTCGATGAAGGTGGTCGGCTCCATCTGGCCGACGATGCCGCCCACTTCCTTGCGGCCATAAACCTGAGCAAAGTTTTCGCATTTGTAGAGATATCCGGTCTGGGTTCCGGCAATGCCGCCGACGTTGTAGCCCATGTGCTGATAGCCCACGTTGCCACGGTTTTTGCTCTGGCGGATGACGCCGCTGCTGGTACCGGCGATGCCGCCGATGTCCGTTACGGCGCTGACGGATTCGCTTCCGGTGATGGTCTCCAGGGAAATGTCGGAGAGCTTAATCTGGTTTTCCTCGGCGGTGGTGTTGACCCTGGAGCGGTTGTTGCAGCTGCGGACAACGCCGAGGTTATTTCCCACGACGCCGCCGACCCGATGGTCGCCGGTGATGACGCCTTCGGAGTGGCAGCCGTCGATGATGCCGGTGATGGCGTTGATGCCGGCGATGCCGCCCACATCATCCGAGCCGGAAACCGTGCCGTCAAAGAAGCAGTTCTGGATTTTACCGGCATTGTGTCCGGCAATGCCGCCCACGGCGCTGCGGCTTCCGTCAGGCGTGACCGCTCCCGAAACGGTGAGATTCTGGATGACCGCAGAGGCGTCAACATAGCGAAACAGACCCATGTTGGAGCCGTCCCGGGTGATGCTGAAGCCGGAGACAGTGTGGCCGTTGCCGTCGAAATTGCCGCAGAAAATGGGGATTCCTGAAAAATCCACGCCGGTGAGGTCAATATCCGTCAGCAGGATCACGCTCAGGTTCCGGCTGTAGCTGTCCAGACGGCAGTTTTCCGCGAAGTCCAGAAACTGCTGCCGGCGCGCAATGCGCAGGGTCGTGCCTTCCTCGCTGTCCTGGGCTTCCTCGGCCAGCGCCGTTACCGGCAGACTGAGAACGAGAAGCAGACACAGAAGCAGAGCAGATATTCTTTTCAGCAGATTACGCATTGTCTTCGCCTCCTTCCGCATCGGATTCGTCCAGTTTTTTGACCTGGGTGTTGGTGGAGACGATGGCGTTCATCTCGCCCCGGATCGTGCCGGTGAATTCGCCGTCCAGCACGCCGCTGACCTGACCCCGCAGATGACCGCTGACATACATGGTGCCGCTGGCGGTTCTGGTGGGCAGCTCGATGCCCTTCATCTGGAAGGAGGTGCGGTTGATAATGGAGTCGCTGAGTACGAGGATGGCGGGGAGAACACCCAGAACGATGACGATAGAAATGATCGTACCGCGACCCAGGCAGGTACCCAGAATGGAAATAACGGGATTGGTGGAAATGTTGCCGATCAGCAGCGCTGCGGCGGACAGAATGGTACCGGAGGTAAAGATGGTGGGGAAGGAGGCGTTCAGCGCTTCCACAATGGCCTCCTTGTGGGTCATGGTGGCCTTCAGCTCCTGATAGTGGCTGGAAATCACGATGGCGTAGTCGATGTTTGCGCCCATCTGGATGGACTGCACGATGAGGTAGCCAAGGAAATACAGCGGCTGATTTGCCAGAGTGGGGAAGGAGAAGTTGATCCATACGCTTCCCAAGATACAGGCGATCAGCAGAATGGGAAGTCCCGCCGACTGGAAAGTGAACAGCAGAACCAGAATGACGAACAGGGAGGACAAAATGGAGATTACCAGATTATCCTTGGCAAAGGAGGACGACAGGTCGCGGGAGCTGGTGGAGTTGCCCACCACGTAATAATCGCTGTCGTAGTATTTTCCGATGATATTCCGCATTTCCTCCAGGAACGCAAAGGTCTCGTCGCTTTCCTCCGGCAGGTTCAGGTAAACCACCATCCGGCTGTAGCGGTCGCTTTTCAGCTGCTTCTGGGCGGTATCCAGCTGGGAGAAGATGTCGTCCAGGGATGCTTCGTCCATGTCGTCCAGGGAAATGTTGTGGCTGTCCAGCTGATCCTTCAGGAACATCAGCATATCGAACAGGGGAACGTCGTATTTGTCCAGTCCCTGCACGAACTCGCCGTATTGATCGTTTTCAATGGCGTAGGCGGAGTAGAGAAGCTGCGCTACCTCGTAATCCATGCCTACCAGCTCGGAAAGCTCTCTGGGGTTCAGGCTGTCCGTCAGGGTGTAGCCGTCCATGGCCTCAATGTTTGCCAAGCCCATGGTGCTTTTGACCTCCGGGCGAGCGTCCAGCTCGTCGAGAATTTTGGCTTCTGCATCATAGTTGCCGCTGGGAACCACCAGCGCCACCATGTTGCTTGTGCCGAAGGTGTTCTGAATTTTGAAGTAGGCCGTCTGACGCTCGTTCATGTTCGCGGTCTCAATATTGTTGTAGCTGTAAACAAAGGGGCAGCGGTTGGACAGAATGAACGCGCCGACCAAGAGAATTACAAACAGCGGCGGTACAACACGCCGGGCTTTCACGGCAAACTTGCCGATGGGCGTGATGTTGGGCAGGAGCTTTTTGTGGCGGGTACGATCCATCAGCGGGCTGAACAGCATCAGAAGTCCCGGCATCAGGGTGAATACGGAGAGCAAACTGAACAAAATGGCCTTCACAAGAACCAGCGCCATGTCCAGACCGATTTTGAACTCCATGAAGCCCAGCGCGGCCAGGCCGGACACCGTGGTCAGGGACGAGGCGCTGATCTCCGGGATGGCCTTGCTCAGGGCGGTGATGCAGGCGTCCCGGGCGGTGCGGGTCTCCCGCTCGTCGGTGAAGCGGTGGCACAGGATGATGGCGTAGTCAATGGCCAGCGCCAGCTGCAATACCACGGCCACGGAGTTGGAGATGAAGCTGATGGTGCCCAGCTGGAAGTTGGTGCCCATGTTCAGAATGGCCGCCACGCCGAAGGTGATCATCAGCACGGGAACTTCGGCGTAGGAGCGGGAGGTCAGGGTCAGCACGACGATGATGATGACCACGGCTATGACCAGAATGACGGACATTTCCCCTTGCAGGGTGGCGTTTTCGTCGTAGCCCACGTCGGAATATACGCTGTAGTCGTAGCCGTCCATCAGCGCTTCCACATCCGACAGCGCCTGCTCACTGATCTCGTCGGAGACGACGCCGTCAAAGCTGATGTCAAACAGTGCCGAGGCGTTGGTGTAGTGATCGGGGGTGTCGTCGAAGGTGACCATGCTGACCCCTTCCACGTCCTCAATCTGCTTGGACAATTCCTCCGCCGTTTCGTAGGTGACGTTGGACACCATGATCTGGGCGGTGGCAAAGGTGGTGAAGTTGTCGTTCATCGCCACGATGCCCTGACGGGTCTCCGTGTCCTCGGGCAGGTAGGTGGTGACGTCGTTTTCCACATTCACCCATCCGGAGGAAAACGCACAGAAAATCACGGCAAATATGTACAAAAGGAAGAACAAAGTCTTTTTGTCCACAATAAACGTGGCAAGCTTTGTCATGAAATTAATGTCCGGCGGGTTCTTTTCAGCCATAATATCCTCCTGGTATGCGCCCTCGGGCAAAGTCCGTCCCAAAAGGCAAAATAATGCGAATATTGACTTTTTTGATTGCAACTATTATAATCAAAAAGCGGGGAGACTGCAAGCAATAAATTGGATAAGATATGCCAATATTGCGCGCCGGTTTTCAGCGTGTTTACAGTCTCGTAAAGAATTGTTTCGATTGTGTTTAGAAAAAATGAATAAAATGGAAACAAGAAAAATAAAGGAGAATCTTCATGAGGCTTAGTCTGGTACTTGCGTTTTTGTTCTTCATCGGCTCGTGCTTCGGATGGGTGCTGGAGCTATTGTACCGCAACCTGACCCACCGCCACAAAAAGTGGATCAACCCCGGCTTCTGCACCGGTCCGTATCTTCCGATTTACGGCTTCGGGCTGTGTACGCTGTTCCTGCTGGCGTCCATGGAGGATCTGCACCTGATCGCAGACCCCGTCTGGAACCGGGTGGTGCTGTTCATTGCCATGGCCGTGGCCATGACGCTGATTGAGTATATCGCGGGTATTGCCTGCCTGAAATATCTGAAAGTCCGGCTGTGGGATTACTCGAACCTTTGGGGCAACATTCAGGGAATCATCTGCCCGCTGTTCTCCTTCTTCTGGGCGGCGCTTGGAGCGGCCTATTATTTTCTGATTCATCCCTACATTCTCAACGCCCTGGCGTGGCTGTCCAACAATCTGGCGTTTTCCTTCTTCATTGGCATGTTCTTCGGTGTGTTCATCATCGACGTGGTGCATTCCAGCCAGATCATCGTCAAGCTGAAGCAGTTCGCCGAGGAAAACAAGGTCGTCGTGAAATACGAGAGCATCAAGGACCATATCCGGGATTTCAACCAGAACGCCGCCGCCAAGTACCACTTTTTCTCCCCCTTCCGTTCGGACAGCCCTCTTGCCGAGCATTTGAAGGAAATGTATCTCAAGCTGGAAAAGCAGAGAGACAGCCGGAAATGATTCTTTTGGCTGAAAGGAGATAAACAGATGAAAAAGACAATGGTAACGGTATTGCTTATCGCAAGCATTTTCTTGTGTTCTTGCGCAAACAAGCAGCTGCCCGCGAATTCCAGCCCTGAAAGCAATGAAGCAAAAGCGCAATTGGAGGAAAACACGAATAGCATGGCCACTGAACCGACTCCGGATGTCAGCTTGGATGCTGAAAGCGCATTTGGTACACAAGACAGCGTCGATTTTGAGACTGAGGACATCTTATCACAGATCAAGACATCTGTTGGAATTCCTTTCCGTCTTTGGAACAATCAGTCGCAGGTGCTTCAT
>CAKTKF010000012.1 GCA_934569215.1 uncultured Oscillospiraceae bacterium | reverse complement strand
TTTTTGGCTTCTCCCGGCCGGAAGCAGGTCTGACCGAACAGCGCCGCCTGCTGGTCTCCCGCCGCCCCCGCGATGGGAATGGGCGCGCCAAAATACTGCGCCAGTGCCTCGCCGTAAATACAGCTGCTGGGCTTGACCTCCGGGAGTATACACTTGGGGATGTCCAGCTCCGCGAGAATCTCATCGTCCCAGCGAAGGGTGTTGATGTTGAACAGCATGGTGCGGGAGGCGTTGGAAAAGTCCGTCACATGGGCTTTGCCGCCGGTGAGCTTCCAGATGAGCCAGGTCTCCACGGTGCCGAACAGCAGCTCGCCCCGCTCCGCCCGCGCCCGGACGCCCGGCACATTCTCCAGAATCCATCGCAGCTTGGTACCGGAAAAATAGGCGTCGATGACCAGACCGGTCTTGCCCCGGAATTCCTCCACCAGCCCTTTTTCCTTCAGCTCGTCGCAGTAAGCGCTGGTGCGGCGGCACTGCCAGACGATGGCGCGGCACACCGGCTCGCCGGTTTTCCTGTCCCAGACGATGGTGGTTTCCCGCTGGTTGGTGATGCCGATGGCGGCAATGTCGGCGGCGGTCGCCCCGATGTTCGCCATAGCCTGCCGGGCGACCTCTATCTGGGTCGACCAGATCTCGTTGGCGTCATGCTCCACCCACCCGGGCTGGGGGAAATACTGGGTGAATTCCTTCTGGGCGACGGAACACATTTCCCCCTGCTCGTTAAAAAGAATGCAGCGGTTGGACGTGGTGCCGGCGTCCAGCGCCATAATGTATTTTGCCATTTGGGGTTCCTCCTGAAGCAAGATGAAAAGGCGGGCTGACGCCCGCCTTTCAGAATCGTTTGTCTATCCGGTTATTTTACACCATGTCCTTCACTTTTGCAACGTCTATACCGGAAACGGCGCGCAAAATCTCCCAAAAGCATAAACAACTTCTTTCCTTTTTGGCAAATCTGTCAATTCTCTGCGTCTTCACCAGTGGGTGTCTGCTTGGTGTAATACTGCGCCTGCGCGTGCCAAAGTTCGGCATATTTCCCCGTCTCCTGCGCCAGAAGCGTCTCATGGGTTCCCTGCTGAATCACCCGACCGTCGCTGAACACGGCAATTTCGTCGCAGAACCGGCAGGACGACAGCCGGTGGCTGATGTAGATGGCCGTGCGGTCGCCGGAAATGGCGTTGAACTTCTCGTAAATCTCCGCCTCGGCGATGGGGTCAAGGGCAGCGGTGGGTTCGTCCAGAATGATGAAGGGCGCGTCCTTGTAAAGCGCCCGGGCAATGGCGATCTTCTGCGCCTCGCCGCCGGAAACCTCCACGCCGTCCTCGGCGAAGTCCCTGTAGAGCATGGTGTCCAGCCCCTGGGGCATGGCCGCCAGCCGGTCGCCGAAGCCCGCATCCACGAGAGCCTTTGTCGCCCGCGCCCGGTCGTATTCGGCGCTGCCCGCCACATTTTCTCCCAAAGGCTGGGACAGGAGCTGGAAGTCCTGGAACACCACGGAGAAAATCTGCATGTAGTCCCGATAGTTATACTTGCGGATGTCAATGCCGTTCAGGAGGATTTCTCCCTCCTGGGGGTCGTACAGGCGGCACAGGAGCTTAATAAAGGTGGTCTTTCCGCTGCCGTTTTCCCCCACGATGGCCAGCCGCCTGCCGACCTTGAACTTCATGGACACGTTTTTCAGCGCCCAGTCCTCCCGGCCGGGATAGCGGAAGGACACATTGCGGAATTCCACCTCGTACTGCCGGTCGGCGCGCTTCTCCGTGGTCAGGCTGCCCTGATACATGGAATTGGGGATATCCAGAAACTGGAAGGTTTGGTCCAGAAATTTCGTGTTGGTTTTCAGAATGCCCAGCAGCCCGGTCAGCTCAAAAATGCTTCCCGCCATGGCGGTGGCCGCGCCCACATACTGGGTCACGCTGCCCACGTCAAACGCGCCGCCCCAGGCCTTCAGGCAGGTAAACACGTACACAAAGCCGGAGATCAGCGCCACAATGCCCGTACCCAGTCCGGAATAGATGCCCATGGGTCCCAGCGCAAGCTTCCCGATTTTCCCGGTGGCGCCAAAGACCGACTTGCCGTTCCAGTAGGCCGACACCAGATTCTGCTGGTTGTACATCCGGATGTCCGCGCCCCGTCCCTTTTTTCGGCCGATAAAGCCGAAGAAGGTAAACAGGCGGTTGCCCATGGTGGCGTCCTCCGATGCGCGGCTCCAGTAGGAAATGGACTTTTCGTTGCATTTTCCCGCCAGAACGCTGACGAGGATCATGCCGCCCGCCAGAGCCAGAATGAACAGGGGGTTATTCAGGACGGTCAGCTTCCCGGCACTTTCCGGCACCGGGGAGGTAAACAGGGTGACCGTCAGCGCAATGCCGCTTAAGATGCCAGTAATGCTTCCCAGCGCGTACTCATACGCCTGGGGCGTGCGCATCAGACCCCAGCTTGCCCAATTCTCATTCTCGGCGATCTGCGAGCGCAGGTCGTGGGTCTCCTGTTTGTCCATGTCCGCGTAGTCCATGGCAAAGAACTTCCGGCAGAAGATAATCTCTTTTCTGCCATACATGTCGGCATACGCGTTTTCCTGCCGCCGGTACAGCACCGCCTTCGCAATGGCGCACAGGCCGGTACCCAGCACCCCGGCAATGACCCAATTCCGCAGCACATCCGGCCTGCGCAGCACCGCCAGCTCCTTCAGGATCTGGGCGGAGAAAAATACCGTCACATAGGGCAGGATTGCTTTGACGATGGCGTAAAGGGTGATCACCGGAAAGAAACTCCGGTTGACCCGGTGCAGCTCCCTGACCGCGCGGAAATGGACGGACAGGGCGTGTCTTAAATTCATTTTCTCTTTCATTGTCAGAACGCCTTCCCTTCCTGATAATACCGGCTCTGGATCTCAAAGAGCCTGGCATATGCCCCGCCCCGGGCCAGCAGCTGGTCGTGGGTGCCTTCCTCGGTGATGTGGCCGTCCGCCACGAAGATGATGCGGTCGCAGAACCGCGTGGACGCCAGCCGGTGGGAGATGAACAGAGAGGTCTTCCCCGCCGTCATGTCCTTGTACTTTTGATAGATGTCGTTTTCCGCCAGGGGATCCAGGGCGGCGGTGGGTTCGTCCAGCAGCAGGATCGCGCCGTCCTTGTACAGCGCCCGCGCCAGCATCAGCCGCTGGGTCTGGCCACCGGAGAACAGAACACCGTCTAAGTAGACCTCTCTGCCCACATGGGTGTCAAGGCCGTTTGGCAGCTTCTGAACGGTCTCCGTCAAACCCGCCTTTTCGATGCAGTCCCAAAGCTTTTTGGTATCGATATTCTCATTGGTCTGGGCAATGTTTTCCGCCACGGTTACATCCAGTATGGAGAATTCCTGAAACACGGCGCTGAACAGCCCATAGTATTCCCGGCGGTTAAAGTCTCTCACGTCCACACCGTTCAGCAGCACCCGCCCTTCGGTGGGGTCGAACAGGCCGCACAGCAGCTTTACAAGGGTGGTCTTGCCCGCGCCGTTCAGTCCCACGATGGCCAGCTTTTCTCCGGGACGCACCGTCAGGTCTAGATCGTGGATGGTATCCTCTTCGGAGCCGGGGTAGCGGAAGGACACATGCTCCAGCTTCAGCTCGTAGGCGTCCGCCTTGGGGATCGCCATCCCGCCCTCAAACCGGAAGGGTTCCGGGTAGTCCAGAAATTCCCGCACCTGAGAAATGTCGAGACTTTCCTCGTGCAGCTTCTGCGCCGACTGCAAAATGCCCATGACCCAGGTGGTAAAGGTGGATACCGCGGTAAAATACAGGATAAATTCCGGCACGCTCAGGGAATCCCGGAGCGCCATGTGGAGCAGATAGGCATAAGCAATGCCGTTTCGTGCCATGGTGAGCAGCGCTTCGGTAATATCCGACAGCAGCTGAACCTTCTCGCTGCGCAGCAGAAAATCCAGATACACATTGTGGACGCGATCCAGCAGCTCGTTCAGCCAGCCTTGCAGGCCGAAAATCCGGATATCCTTTGCCAGCTCCACAGACTCCGCCTTTCTGCGGATATACGATTTTTTCGCGTAATAGGATTCTTCCTCTTCCCGGTGCCGGAACGTCCAGTTATCGGAATAGCGGGAAACCAGAAATCCAACCACGCAGGTGGCAACAATCACTCCCAGCAGCACCCCGTTCAGGCGGGACAGGATGGTTAAGTACACTAGAAATCCGCCCACATTCTGCATCAGCAGAGTCAGGGTCTCCCAAATCTCTTCCGTCGCTTCATTGTTGCCCTGCGTCGACTGATGCGCCTTTTCCCGAAGCTTGATAAACTTGGCCTCCAACGTATTGGGGAAGGAGGTCATATTGCACTTTCTGCCGATCATGCCCACAATGTTGGAGCGCACGTCCACCCGGGGAAACAGGGCGACCTGCTTAAAATAGTCCTTGAGTCCCATGGTCAGAAACAGCGCCAGGGTAAACAGCCCGATGGTGCCAAGCAGCTCCCCCATGGGGGCGTGGCGCTCCACGCAGCTTAAAATTTCCGGCGCGACGTACAGCTGCGCCAGATTGTAGGCTACCTCCAGCGCCGCCATGGCGACGCAGATAAACAGCACCCGTCTTCTGACCTTCCAGGCGATTTTTACCATCCACCCTACGTTTTGGGCGGCGTTGTATTTTGGCTTTGTTTTGTCTTTCATTTTGCCTCACCTCGTGAGCATACTCTATCACAAAAAGACGTCCCCGGAAGATTCTGGGGACGAATTGCTTATTTTCGGGGACGAACTGCGCGGTTACACTTGGGGGATAAGGATTTCCGTGGTAAACGCCCCGTCCTCGCTGTTGCGGCTCAGGTAGCCGTCGTAACGGGACACGATGTCGTCCATGCGCACCAGCCCGAAGCCGTGGCCTTCGCCCTTGGAGGTTTTGAAGCCCTTGCCCACCTTGTTCAGCTTCTTCGCGGCGGTGAAATTGGTGAAGGAAATGTAGAGCTGCGTTCCCTTCATGTCCATGTACACCCGGATCAGCCGCTTTTCCTCCGGCAAGGCCATGCTTGCCTCCATGGCGTTGTCGAAGAGGTTGCCGATGATGCAGCACAAGTCCAGCTCCGACATTTTCAGCTTCACCGGGATGTGGGCGTCCACCTGGGTCGGGATGTTCCGGGAACGCGCCAGGGAGATTTTGCTGTTGAGAATGGCGTCGGCCATGGGGTTGCCGGTTTTCACCACGGTATCCACGGTGTTCAAGTCCGTGTCCAGCTCGTCGAGATAGGCTTTCAGGGCGTCCATATCCCCGTTCGCCGCCAGCACCTTCATCATCTGGATGTGGTTGCGGTAGTCATGCCGCCAGCCCCGAATCTGCCGGTACATATTTTCCACTTCCCGGTAGTGGGTCTCGATCAGCTCCCGCTGATAGGCCGCAATGCGCTTGTCGATTTGTTTGGAAAAGAAAGACATAGCCAATCTCCTATGTATGCTTAATGATCGCCCGGTTCAGTGGCTCATAAGCGCCCCTGGGCAGGGGCAGCAGCGTGCCGTCCGACAGGCTGACCTCCGTTTTCGTGACGCGGCGAATGTATTTGAGATTGATGATCAGGCTCCGACCCGCCCGGAAGAACCGGTCATCCAGCTCCTTTTCGAACTCGTTCAGACTCCGCTTGACGGTGTACTCCGATTTTCCGTGAATCGTCACATAGTTCTGCCGCACGTCCAGATACCGGATGTCGTAAAAGGGGATCCGAACCATTTCGCCGCCCAGCTCCAGATTCAGGCACCGTTCCTCCCGCTTCCGCTTTTCCAGCGCCCGGTTCAGAACCCCGAACAGCTTATCCCGGCTGACGGGCTTCATGAGATAATGCAGCGCCGCCACCTCGTAGCCCTCGGCGATGTAGTCGGAATACCCGGTGACGAAGACGATCTGCACCGCCTCGTTGTCCCGGCGCACCCGCTTGGCCAGACGCACGCCGTCCATGGCGCCCATTTCGATGTCCAGCAGCAGAATATCCCAGTTTTTGACCTCCGCGTACCGGAACAGAAAGCTCTCGGCGGAGGAAAAAGCGGTGATCTCCGCCCGATGCCCGGCCTGCGCCGCCCAATCCTTTACCAGACCGGAAACATACGCCCGATCTTCCTCCGCGTCGTCGCAGACCGCGATCCGTAATTCCATCATCCCGCCCCCTTTTTCTTCATTATATCCGGTTTTCCCGCCGCTTGCAAGGGCAAAAGGCGAAAAGGAAGCATACCCGGACCGGGTATGCTTCCAAAACGTTTAGCTCTCGTATTTTCCTTTTGCCGGTGCGGGAAGGCGGGCGGCAATTTTTCCGGCCAGCGCGTTTCCGATGAAGGCAAAGGCGGTCCCCACGATGATGGAGAAGATCACATCGGTCGGATAGTGTACGTACAGGTACAGCCGGGAGAACGTAACCAGCACGGCGATCACCATGGCGGGAATGCCCATCCGCTTGTCGTTCAGCAGCAGCGCCACCGCCGCCTCAAAGGAGGCGATGGTATGCCCCGACGGGAAGGAATAGTCGTGCTGGGCGTCGATCAGCAGCTTGATGGTCACGCCGAAGTGTTCCAGCTGGTAATCATAGGGTCGCGGCCGCGCCACCAAGGGCTTCAGGGTCACGTTGCAGATCAGCACGCCCATTACAAGGGCAATGGCCATGGCGATGCCGGTTTTCCGCGTCTTCGGGAATACCAGCATCAGTACCGCCCAGGCGATCCAGAAGATGCCGCCCTCGCCAAACAGGGTC
This sequence comes from uncultured Oscillospiraceae bacterium, assembly GCA_934569215.1. Taxonomy (GTDB): domain Bacteria; phylum Bacillota; class Clostridia; order Oscillospirales; family Oscillospiraceae; genus Faecousia. Next base: position 4,157 of record CAKTKF010000012.1, on the reverse strand, counting down.
ACGATGGGCATGACGGCATCCAGGAAGCCGCACTGCAAGTGCGCCTGGATCCAGTCCAGAATGGGCAGGTCAAAGCTGACCGCCAGTTGGTTCAGTAGTGCCAGCATATTAGCCTCCTTCCGTCGCATCGGTGCCGGACGGCGTCTCGAACAGGGCGTACAGGGTCATCGGCTCCAGCGTGGTGCCGTTGGGAATGCTCACATGGCCGTTTTCATCCGGGTCGAAGACCATGGTGTAGGTGGTGCCGTTGTCGTACTTGTCGATGCGGTACCAGCCGATGAACACCTTGCCCTCGGGAGCGGAGACCAGCGGGGTATCCAGCTCCGTGGCATCGGTCTTGACGAAATCGCTGCTCAGAACGGTGTCGCCGTTCATGAAGGTCAGGCGCACCTTGCCCACCGGCGCATTGACGTCCGCGTTGGTGGCCTCATATGCCAGCCACTTGCCGGTGTCCTGCTTCCGGAAGAACAGGGTCTGATCGTAGTCGTAGTCCTTGGTGGTGCCGTCGGTACGGGTGACGTTCAGGGTCAGCGCCACCCGGGCGGAGAACAGGTCGTCGCTGTATCGGGCGTAATCGGAAACCTCTTCCTTGGTAAAGCGGTAGCCGTTATTGCCCTGCATCCACAGGTTGCCGCTCAGGTTGGTGATGACGCTGTAGGCTTCGGAGGAGGTGTCAAAATACTTGGCAATGTCCGCCCTGGACGCCTTCTCGATCATGAACAGGCAGTAGGTCTTCGCCGCGTTCAGCGCCGCTTCCTTCTCGTCGTCGGAGATGGTGTTGGCCTGGGTCTGCTCGGTGAAGGTGTGGGTCTCGGCGTCGTAGCTGACCTCCATGGCCTTGCCCGACTCGTCAAAGATGGTGACGGTGGGGGTGGCCATCAGGTCGGAGATTTCCTGGGTGCAGATGCTCACGCCGGTGATGCCGATGGGCAGCCGCTCCGCCGCCGCAGTGGTGGCGATCTGAATCACGTGGCTGTCGTCCAGGGGAACACCGTTAACCTCGACGGTGTGGCCGTCGGTATTCTTGATATAGAAGGTCTCGCTCCGGTCGAAGAACAGCTCAACGCCGCTCAGCTCCCAGTCGGGAATGTCGGTAATGGACTCCTGTCCGGCAAGGGTGAAGGAAGCGATCTTCTCGTCTCCCAGGAAGACAAAATACTTTTTGTCGGTGGACAGACCCGCAGAGGTCTCCTTAAAGGTCAGCGTCGAATCGCCCACCTTGTTTTCCATATAGGTGACAAACTGGTCCTTGCCCTCGTAGGGGGTATCCTCTATCCCGGCGGCGTCATACAGTGCGCTCCAATCGGGATGGGAGAACAGCTGTTCAAAGACCTCCTGGCTCTTGGTGGTGGGCTGGGCGGCCTGATAATCCGTCAGCCAGCCCTGGAGCCACTGAAGGCCAAAGAACGTGGCCACAAAGAACACCAGGATGAACATGAAATACAGGGTGTAGAAGATCACGCCCCCCAGCCGGGGGCCTTTGCGGCGCTTTTCCGGCACGGTCTGGGTCGCGGGCGGCCGCTTTCCGCCGGGCTGCCGGGCATCGGGCTGACTCTGCCGCGCACTTGGCTGACGGGTGGACTGCTGCAGCCGGGCAGGTGCAGCCTTGGACGGGGTCTCCCGCACCGGCTGGCGCTGGGGCTGCTCCCGGGAAGGCGCGCTGTTGCGCTGGGCGACCAGCTCGGAAACATCCACCGTGGTTCTTTTATTTTTAGAATCGAATTTTCCTTGATACATGGTTTCCCTCACTTCCTTACGGCGCGACCATCCAGAAAGTCGGCATCTTTCTGGGGCGTTCCTGCAGCAGGGAATAGCTGTTGATCACCTGCACGGTACCGGCCTCGCCAAACAGGCCGTAGGTATCCCGGTAGACCATAATGCTGGAGGAGCCGCCGTCCATGTTGCAGGCGTTCACGGCACCGTACTCGATCATGATGTCGATGACGTCCTTATAGGTGCCGCCTGCGGAACCGGCCTGACGGCCGTCGATGCATACGAACACCACGGCGCCGTCCTTCCGCTGGCCGATGGCGGTACGGGGGTTCCAGCCGGAATTGGAGTTGTAGGCCTCCTGATTGATCTCACCGTTCATGATGAGGACGGGGCCGAAGCAGCAGCCGTCCCGGATGTTCAGTTCCTCCGCCTGGGCTTTGCTCAGGTTGTCCTGAGCGACCACAAGGATGTTGTCCTTGTTGAAGCCGGCGAAGCCCTTGATGCCGTTGGGGGGAGAGCCGGTCGTCCACTTGCAGACGCCCTTGGAGTAAACCAGTCCCTCCGGCACGGAGCCGACAGAGGGGTCGGAGGTGCCGTTGTCGAAGAACGCGCCCGCGTTGACACCGGCAATGGCGCCGTCGGTCTCGATCTGGTCGTCGATACGGGTGCCGGGAATGGAGGTGGAGAAGTTCTCCGTGGAGGTGCCGAGGTAGACCTTGCTGGGGTCGCGGACGATCATAATATGGGCGTTGTAGGTGTCGCCGGAGTGGGACTCAAAGCGGATACCGTCGGGGTAATTCGCCCATTCGTCGGTACCGGCGGAAATTGCCGTGTCCTTGTTGATGACGATCTCAGACGTGTTGGAAAACTCGTCTTTCAGATTGGAATCATCCCGCGTGCGAATGGAATCCAGGGTCTCCTCGTCCATGAACAGGCCGGGGATCCACTTGGTTCCGCTGGGCTCCAGCAGCGTCATGGTCAGGATATCCCGGGCTGCGGGGGACGGGCCGTTGAAGATCAGGTTCGCTGCCAGACACGCCGCCACCAGGATCAGGGCGATCAGGGTAAAGAACACCAGGAAAAACCGCCGGACGATCCGTCCGAACAGGCCGCTGCCCTTCTTCTTTTTCTTCTTGGGCGGCTTGGAAGCCCCGCCCCGTTGGGAAGGAACGGAATCATAATCGGGCATCGTGTTTCGTTTGCTCATTTTTTCTCAACCTCGGGTTCATTTTGTTTCTGGGGCGCGAACACCCAGCGCTGCTGAATCATGTAGCCGATGATGTAAAGCAGAATCATCACGATCACGTAAATCAGCGTGTGCAGCACGCCGGTGGGCTTTACGTGGAAAAGCACATACGCGCCGTCGGTCAGCAGAATTTGCAGCAGCATCTGGGGGACCGCCAGGCAGTAGTAGCGAAGCAGGGTCTTGCCGGTGTCCGCGGTGTTCCTGAACACCAGCTTCTTATTGAGGAAGAAGTTCAGCAGAGACGAAATGACTCTTGCCCCCGCCCCCGCCGCGGCGGTAAGGACGAAGCCCTCCAGCACCTTTTTGAGCAGCGCGGTAAACAGGGTAAACAATCCGGTATCCACCGCAGCGCTGATAATGGAATTCACCGTATACCGGAAGAAATGCGCCAGAATCAGCTTGTAGATCCGCCAGGAATCCACAAAGGTACGGAAGTGGGAGCTTTTGTTCTCCTCAATGTACACGGTGCGGATTTTGGTTTCCTCGAAGGGGATGGCCTTTTCCTTGAAGGCCAGGAGCATGTTGGTCTCGTATTCAAACCGGTCTCCCGCCACCTCCACCAGGGACGCCACCGCCTCCCGGGGCAGCGCCCGCAGGCCGGTCTGGGTGTCGGAAATGGTCATGCCCACGAAGGTCTTGAATACCATCGACGTGGTGTGGTTGCCGAACCGGCTGCGCTTCGGCACGTGATCCAGCGTAAAGTCCCGGCAGCCCAAAATGCAGTGTCCGGTCTCCAGCATCTTCTCGCAGCACGCCCGGGTGTCCTCGGGATGGTGCTGGTTGTCGCCGTCCACCGTCACAACGCCCACGCCCTCGGGACAGTTGTCCAAAAACCACCGGAAAGCGGTTTTCAAAGCCGCGCCCTTCCCCCGGTTCACCTCGTGATGGAGCAGGTGAATTTCGGGATGAGCCGCGGCAGCGTCCGTGAAATAATGTAAATTTTCCTGTTTGCTTCCGTCATTGACCAGGATAATGTCGGAAAAGCCGTATTCCAGCAGGCCGTCAATGACGGCGTTCAGCTTCTCGTCCGGGTCCAAGGAAGGCAGGACGACAGAAATTTTCGATAGATCTTGCATCTCTTTTGCCTTTCCAATGTTTTAGGTACAGATGGTCGCACCAAACTCAGTATACTATAGCATATTTCTTTTCATTTGCAAAGCGTTTTCGTAAAAACTTAATAGAAAAAGTCGATTTTGAC
>CAKTKF010000011.1 GCA_934569215.1 uncultured Oscillospiraceae bacterium | reverse complement strand
GTAATGCACAGCGTGGACAGAAGCATGGAGTCTATGAAAATCGTCCGCTTTTCAAACCTCCGGGAGAGCGGCGTCACGACAAAGGTCGCTGCCAGCCGCGCCACGGTCATGACCGTGATCAGCGTGGACATTCCGGCGGAGTCACCAATGACCCAGTTGAAATAGTAGGCAAGCATGGAAAAGAGCAGAGTGCTTGCCCCAATGCTGAATATAAAGCCAAAGGCACATGGCAGAATGGGTGGCAGCGCGCGAAGCGTCTGTTTCGGACTGACACCGGGTGCCTTTTCCGCTTTCTTTACTTCCGCCTGACCCGGATCGTAGGGCTTCGTCACCACGCAGACAGCGGCCATTGCGCCGACCAGGATCAATCCGTACAGACCGGCGGAGACCGTGTAGCCGGTTTCGATCCGGGAAAATCCGTGCAGCAGCCGTACCCCGATCTGCCCAAAGGCCAGACTTGCCAGCGTGGACAGCTGCGTTCCGCTGATCGTCAGCGCGACGGTATCCGAAGGTGTCTTTCCGATCGCGCCCATGATCGCCCGGTACGCGACAAACATCAGATTGTAGCCTGCGTAGGAAATGGTATACAGCACCACGAAAACCGTGGCGGTACCTGCCGTACCCATGGGAAGCCGGGTGAACAGAAGCGCCGTGGACAGCGCACAGATCACACTGCCCCGGAAAATCCAGGGGCGATACCTGCCCTTGGCGGTGAACAGATTGTCAATGAGGATGCCTGCTGCCAGCGCCGTGGCAGCCTCCACCCACTGAACTGCGGAATAGAGGATGCCAGTCAACCGGGTTGGTAGCAGAAGCACGTCCGTCATATAGAACATCAGATAAGAAGATATCAGATTCAGGTAAAAACTGTAGCCAAACTCTCCCAGTCCATAGCCGTATATCGTTTTGCGGCTCAGGTTGGATTTTCCCTCAGGCGCGGGTTTCATTGCCTGTCCCCCTCTCTTATCTTCTGCTGCGTCAGCCCATGATAACGAAGTTGATAAATTGAATCAGCGCAGCGCGTTTCTGCTCGTCCGTCATTTCTTTCCCGTCAAAACCCAGAGGAAAATGAAGCTTTTCCACCAATGCGTTGATGCCGGATTCAAATTCGCGTACATCTACTGTTTCGTCCATAATTTCTCCTTTACGCGTATTCCCGCACGAAATCACAAACCGCTTTCAGATTTTCCGGATTTGCGTCGTTGCGGAAGGAACCCATCTTATCCTGACAGAACATAAAGCCGCCGTCACAGCCAAGCTCGTCGATGACCCGCTTTGCCCGATCCAGACACGCCTGCTTGGTGCCGCGACCCAGCAGACTGTTGGGCATACCGCCCATAATGGCAATGTTGGGCAGCTCTTTGCGAATCTCAAACACATCGTCCGTCTCCGGCAGAATGGTCAGGAAGCCCTTGGGATAGTCTTTGAAGCAATCCTTGTAGCGCAGAATGGTACCCTCACTGAAAATCAGCGCGTGCATCTTCTTCTCACACAGTACGTCCAGAACCTGCTTCATGTACGGCCAATAGAACTCTGCAAACTGATCCGGATTCATGAAGTTATGGGCGAGCATGGCGCTGAGGTAATCGAAGCAGTAGTTCATATTCCCGCCCTCGGGGAGCTTTTTCAGCGCTTCCAGCTGGGGCGTGAAGAACAGCTCGTTCATGGCGTCGATCATGGCGTGCAGACCGGGCTTATCCCGGCGCATCATCATAGCGGTGCCACGCATTCCCAGGATAAAGCCCAGAATGTTTTCCATGGAGATGGCCGCATAGGGGTTGGGCGCAGTCACGCCGGGAAGGCCGTACTCCGTCTTCATGATGTTCTTGATCTTCATGCTGTAGCCGAAGTACCGCATCATTTCGTCGTAGGCATTCTGAATTTTTTGCAGGCTGGCATCCTCTTTCCACCAGGGGAATTTTTGCGCCATACCTACTTCCCACAGGAATTTCTCATAATTTGCTGCCAGCTGCGCCCCTTGTTTCGGCTCGCAGATATGGATATCCCGCACACTGACGCATTCCGCCTCGTCGTCCACGATATAGGTGGGGGAGGACATGGCCTGCGCTACCCGGTAGGGGTTGCGGGTGCCGAAGTCAAACATGGTATCAAAGCCGTAAGCTTCCTGATGGTGCCGGACGACCTGCTCCATCTTGTCGTAATCGCTCATGGCTTCCGTCAGCTTATAGGGGGAATCCAGTATCTTCCAGGTTACGAAGAAGGATACCAAGGGAGTCCGATCCGGCTTTTTCTCCATGCCGGCCGCGTCCCGAAACAGCTGGATTCTGTATTTTTCCAGTTCCTGGTTGGTCATACTTGTTTCCTTTCTTATTGCGGTCATTTCCCATTGAGCGGCGCAGCGCTCAATGGGAAATGGTGTCATATGGTTGCGATGCCCGGGGAACTACGCTTTATTGAACGGAGCCGTACTTCTTTGCATTATACTCCGCAATCTGCTTTTCGTCCAGTCTGTAGAAAATCATGCAGGCACCGGCGATGGCACATACGGCGGCGGGGATTACGGCGATCAGAATGACCATTTTCTGAATCAGCTCCGGGGTGAATTCCATACCGGGGACATAGCCGATGGCAGCCATGCTGAAAGCGGAAATGGAAGAGGACAGGATCAGACCCACGCGGGTGGTGGTGCCGGTCAGACCCTGCAGGAAAGCCCGGGGCGCTTCCTTGCCCTGCATCTCGATGCTGTCGCCGATGTCGTTGCACAGGGCGCTCATGACGCAGGTGGAGGGGCAGCCTACCAGATTGATGGCCGCGCGGATGGCGATGAAGGGAAGCGCCTTGCTGCCGAACAGTGCCAGTGCCACATAGCCAACGGCGCTGAGAATCATGCCGCCGACGTGAATGGTCTTCTTGGACAGCCTCTTTGTCAGCCAGGGGGTGATCAGACAGCCGATCAGGCCGACGATCGCGTTCCAACTCAGGGACTTTGCGGCGGCTGCGGGATCGTTCAGAACATAGGTGGTGTAGTAAACCAGCAGAGTCATGAAGAAGCCGGCGGAGGCGGCGGAGAAGGAATAAGAGCAGAAGAAGGGGACCATGGGGCCCTTCAGAGCCTTGAACATTTCAAAGAAACCGGTGCGCTGCTTCTTGACGGGAGCGGCCTCGTCTGCCTGATGTTCATACTTGCCGAAGGCGCAGAACATATAGATGGCGCCCAGAATGATGGTCAGGCCGTAGATCGCGGAGGCGCAGCCGTAAGCCTGCTTGGTGCCGGCCCACAGGGCAATGCCCAGGATGGGGTAGCCGATATAGCCGTAAAGAATGCTGGAAATGGTGCCTGCGGACTGGGCGGAGGTATTCAGAGCAACCACATCCGCCTTGTTCTTGGCGACCTTACCGATCATGGCGCGCATGGCCGTCCAGCCGACGTTATAGAACAGCGTCTGCAGGGTGTAAATGATCATGAACACCACAACGTAGACCGACTGCGGAAGGGGATAGTAGAAAAAGCTGAGGGGGAAGAACAGACCCAGACCGATGCCGGATACCAGCACCCAGGTTCTGTACTTGCCGGAACGGAAGTTGATGGCGTCGATGATGACACCGGAGAACAGCATGGTCACCATTTTGATGATCTGGATGGTGGAATACAGGGATGCTGCCAGCACGGTGGAGAATCCGGCGATATCCGTCATGTAGTACAGCAGATAGTAGCCGGTGATCATCAGCTGGAAGCCGTAGGTGAACATACCGCCCGCGCCGAAGCCGAAGATCTCACTGAATTTTAATGTGCGTTTTTCCTTTTCCATAATGCTCCTTCTTTCTTATTCGTTTGTTTGTTCTGTGCATTGCATGACGATTTGCCCGATTCGCCGGAAAATGGGGATCATAGCTACATAGCATAGGGTGTGCAGCAGCGTCATGGCCGTCCGATCCTGAATGAAATTGACCGTGAGTTTGGATACCAGACAGATCAGCGCCAGCAGCGCCACGCACACAAGAAATTGCTTCTGCCGAAAAACACGTCTCAGCATAGCGCCTCCTTAAATCGCCTCCGCCCAGTCCTTGCAGACCTGAACGGTTTTCTGGGGGCTGTGCGCCCATTCGTCGGCACCGGTGATTTTCATGGCTTCCTCCGAGACCGGTGCGCCGCCGATGATGATCTTCACATCGTCCATTCCGTTTTCCTTGAACGCTTCCACCGTCGCCTTCATGGAGTCGATGGCCAGGGTCAGAACGCCGGAAAGCGCCACGATCTTGATGCTGTTTTCCTTCGCCGCCTTTACGATCTCCGAGGCGGGAACGTCAATGCCCAAGTCCAGCACCTCAAAGCCTGCCGCTTCCAGCATGGAGCGGACGATGTTCTTGCCGATGTCGTGCAGGTCATCCTTGACGGTACACAGGATCATCTTCGTCTTGGTGCCGCTGTCGTCGCCGGTGACCAGGGCGTCCTTCAGAATGGATACGGCGTCGGTCATCAGCTCGCCTGCATAGATCAGGTCGCCGACGAAATACTCGCCGCTCTCAAACCGGGAACCGACGATGTCCATTCCCTTCTGGCAGGCGTCCATCGCTTCCTGTGCGCCGGAGCCGCCGTCTGCCATGACCGTTTCCAGAAGCTCCTTGACGGTATCCTCGTCCAGGTCGCCCATGGCCTCGGCCAGTTCTTTGTAGTCGATCATTGCGTTTCCCCCTTTATTTTTTTACCCCGAACTTGCCCTGACGGTAAGCCCGGTTATACTTTCTGCCGCCCTTGTCCTTCATGGTCAGAGCTTCGCAGGCGTAAATGGTGCCGATCATGTCCATGTTGCAGGGATCCATGATGGCGCTGTCCAGCCCCGCCGCAATGGCGTAGGCCATGCAATTCATGTTGACATACTTTCTTGCGGGCATGTCAAAGGAAATGTTGGAAATGGCGCCCGTGACCTTGACGGTGGGGGCGTACTCGTGGATGCCCCGGATGCAGCGCTCGAAATCCTTCATGGAGGTGGGCATGGTGGCGATGGCCATGACGCAGGGGTCGATGTGCAGCTGGTTCAGCGCCACGCCGTATTTGTCCGCCTTATCGATGATCCGCTTGGCAATGTCGATCTTCTTCTCCGGATCGGCGGGAATGCCGTCCCGGTCACAGGTCAGACCCACCACGTGCCAGGGTGTCCCCGCGATCAGGGGGAAGATGGTCTCGCACTTGTCGCCCTCTTCGTTGACGGAGTTTACCATGCCGGGGCGGGCGGCGTGACCTTCCTCCAAAATGTGCGCCAGGAGCTTGGCGTTGGGACTGTCGATGCACAGCGGGATCTGGGTCACGTCCTGCATCAGTCCCATGAGCCAGACCATGGTCTCGTATTCAATGTCCGTGGCGGTGCTGGGGGCGCAGTCCAGGAAATCTGCCCCGGCGTTCGCCTGTGCCAGCGTCCGCTCCACAATCAAGGCCTCGTCGTGTTCGGCGATGGCTTTTTTGATGGAGGGAATGGCGCCGTTGATTTTTTCGCCAATAATGATCATGATGATCCACGTCCTTTCCGGAGAATTTTCTGCATGCTTCATGTATCTTCAACTTGTCTAGACAAATTATAGTACATGCGGAAGCCCATGTCAACGGATATGGCGAAAATCTACAATTTCCACAATTTCATTCCCTGGGAAATGGTTACTTTGCTGAATGGACGCTTTTTCTACCTGCCTGCGTGTGAAAATTTTATTCCCAAACCGGTTTCAAAATGTCCGAAAATGTTGTATACTATTAAATTATAATAGAATTTGACAGTTTAATGCGCCAGACTGTCAAATCAGAATTTTGGGAGGAACGTTTATGGATGGGGTAATTCTGTATCAATCGAAATACGGCGCCGCGAAGAAATATGCCGACTGGCTCGCTGAAGAAACGGGATATCCGTGCATGGAGACAAAGAAAGCGGATATAAAGGAAATTGAGAAGTATGATACGATCATTCTGGGAGGCGGGATATATGCTTCCGGCATTGCCGGTTTGTCCTTCCTGAAAAGGAACATCGGTAAATTAACGGGGAAAAAGATTCTCGTATTCTGCTGCGGCGCGTCGCCTTATGAAGAAAGCGCGTTCCAGCAGTGCAGAGAGCATAACATGAAGGATATGTTATCTGATATTCCCGTCTTTTATTGCCGCGGCGCGTGGGATATGGACGCAATGTCGCTCAAGGACAGAACATTATGTAATTTACTCAGAAAGGCCGTTTCCAAGAAAGACCCCGCTGATTATGAAGTATGGGAAAAGGCGCTGATGGCCGCAGGGGAAGATAAGTGCGATTGGACGGACAAAAAGTACATCGAACCGATCATTGCGTACCTTGGGAAATGATCAACGAAACCGGCACAAAGAAAGGGAACAGCATGGACCTGAACAGACAGCTTATTGAGGCAATGGCCGATCTGAATGAAGATCTGGTGATCGCCACCGTCCGGCAAATGGCGGCGGAGGGACATTCCTCTGAGGAAATTCAGCAGTGCCTGAACACCGGCATCAGCGCCGTTGGCACCCGCTTTGAGCGGGGGGACTATTTCATTGCCGATCTGATCGTCTCCGGCATGATCTACCGCAGCGCCCTGAACGAGCGGGAACCTCTGCGCTCCGGCGGTGCGCCCCGGCCTGTGGGGAAAGTGGTCATCGGCGTGGTGGCGGGGGATATCCACGACATCGGCAAGGACATCATTGTCAGCCTGCTCCGGGCGGAGCGGTTCGAGGTGGTGGATCTGGGCATCGACGTTAAGCCGGAGCGATTCGTCCACGCGGTTCGGAACTATCACCCGGATGTGGTGCTGCTCAGCGGCGTGCTGACCACCGCCCAGGAGGCCATGGTTCAGACCATTCAGGCACTAAAGGACGCGGGACTTCGGGATCAGGTGAAAGTGCTCATCGGCGGCCTGTGTACCAGCGAGTATCTGATGCACCATGTGGGGGCCGACGGCTGGGCTTACGACAGCAACCGAACCGTGCGGTTCTGCAAGGAGGTAGTGGATGCGAAAGAAGCAGCCAAGTGAGCAGACGCCGGTTTACGCCGCCGTCCATGCATCTCTGCGAACCCAGATATTCACGGGACAGTACCGCCCCGGAGACATGCTGCCCTCGGAGAGCCATCTGTGCCAGGAATTCGGCGCCAGCCGGGAGACCGTGCGGAGGGGATTGCAGCAGCTGGAAAACGAGGGGCTGATCTTCTCCCGCCCCAAGATCGGCTATTTTGTCAGCCAGCCGAACCACAATGATATGGTCCTGTCCCTGTCCGAGGAACTGGAGGGGACGGAGCTGCAATATCGGGACATCCACGGCATCCTGCCGGACGCGCGATTGCAGGAGCTGCTGGACATTCCCGCAAACCGGAAGGTCATTGAATTTTCCCAGATATCCCGGGACGAGAATGGGCAGCCGGTGGCGTTTGACATCAAGTATGTCCCCTATGCCCGGGCGTACCCTTCCGTGGAAAGCGAGATCCGTTACGCCGTGCTGCCGGATCTGACTTTTGCCAAGCTGTCCTCTTTTTCGGTGTATTCCAAGATCACGGTGACAGCCGTCGCGGCGGAAGGAGAACCGGCACGGGCGCTGGAATGCCCGGAGGGAACGCCGTTGCTGCTGATCGAGCAGATTTTCCTCCAGCAGGATGGCAGCCGGGTGGGGGTGCAGCTCCACTACAGCCGCGCCCCACGGGGCAGGCTTACGGGGACTTCGGGTCACAGACAATAAAAAATCGAAAAGGGTATGTGCCAAGCGGCACATACCCTTTTCGTTATAGTGTTTCCAGAAGCGCTTCCAGCTGGACGAGGGATTCAATCTCGTAATCGGGGACGATGTCGGGGCGGGGGAGACGGTGCTCGGGATTGACCCACACCGTGGTGATGCCCGCGTTTTTTCCGCCCAGAATGTCGGAGGTCAGGCTGTCGCCCACCATGACGGCCTTCTTGGGGTCAAAGTCCGGGATACGGGCAAAGCAGGCGTCAAAAAATTCTTTGGCGGGCTTGTTGAAGCCCAGTTCCTGGGAGACGAAGACCGTTTCAAAAAACCGGTACAGGTTGGCGCTGGTCAGTCTGCCCGCCTGAACGGACGCGGTGCCGTTGCTGGCGAGAAACAGGCGGTATTTTTGGCTCAGGTTCGCCACCGCTTCCTCGGCGCCGGGGAGAAAATAGTGCCCAACGGCGAGATTGCCTTCATAGCTGCGGGTACACTGTACCGCGTCCGCCGAAACGCCCAGTTCCCGAAAGAGCGCCGCGAACCGGCCGACCTGCACCTCGTCCCGGGTCAGCTTTCCCTTTTCCAGCTGCTCCCAGTGCCAGAGGTTGATTTTGTGATACAATGCAAGAACTTCCTCGGTAGGCTCCACGCCGAACGACCTGAGGGTTTTGCTCAGGGCAATGCGCTCGGCCTTGTGAAAATCCAGAATGGTATCGTCCAGATCAAGAAACAGAAATTCCGTCATGGCCGCATTTCTCCCTTCCGGCGGACGATCTCGTTGGCAATCCGGGCAAATTCCGGGATGCCCAGGGTTTCGCCCCGCACGTTGGCATCGAAGCCCGCCGCCGCGATCACCGCTTCCACACCCGCCTTTCCCAGCTCCGGGAAGCCGGAGGAAAGACCGTTGGACAGCTTCTTGCGCCGCATGGCGAAGCTGGCGCGGACGGCGCGGAAAAACACGGCTTCGTCGGCAATCTCCCAGGGGCGCTCCTGCCGGGTGCGCAGGGTAATCACCGCCGACGTGACCTTCGGCTGGGGGAGGAAGCAGTGGGCGGGAACGTCGAACAGCAGCTCCGGCTGGGCGTAATACTGGCAGAACACGGTGAACGCGCTGTAATCCGGGGTGCCGGGCTTCGCCGCAATGCGCTGGGCTACCTCCTTCTGCACCATGACGGTGACGGACCGGAAGCATTCCGCCTCCAGCAGCGCCGTGAGAATGGGGGAGGTGATATAATAGGGAAGGTTGGCGCAGGCCATGGGGCGCAGGGTACCGAACTTCTCCTTCACCAGCGTTGGGATGTCCTGCTTCAGCACGTCTCCCCAGAGAATTTCCAGATTGGAAAATTCTCCCACGGTGACGTCCAGAATGGGTTTCAGGCGCTCGTCCACCTCCACCGCGCAGACCTTTCCGGCGCGGAGACACAGCTGCTGGGTAAGCGGGCCGATGCCGGGGCCGATCTCCAGCACGCCTGCCGTTTCGTCCACCCCGGCCTGCTCCGCGATGGACTGCGGCACCCAGGGGGCAATGAGGAAGTTCTGCCCCTTGGCTTTGGAAAAGTGGAAGCCGTGGGCAGCAAGCATCGGCTTCATCACCTGAATATCGCATACATCGATCATAGAAATAACCGCCTTTCGTCTGACTATCATATCAGAAGAAAGGCGGTTTTGCAACGGGGTTGTTGGTTTACGTTAGTCCAGGAAGTAAATGGTACACACCCGGCGGCCAAACTGGATACACTCGTTGAAGGTGGGGAAATACAAGTCCATCCGGTCGCCCTTGATGTCGCCGCCGCAGTCCTCCGCTACGGATATGCCGTAGACATACGCGCCGTCGTTGGAGACGATGAACATCCGGGTGCCGTAGGGGATGTAGCGGGGGTCTACCGCCACCGTTCCCTTGTGGACGGTGGTGCCGGTGTAGGTGGTCATGTCGCAGCCCGCGTCCGTGTGGGTGTAGGCCGTGGCACGGATGGTGGCGGTATCGGAGTAGGTCAGCACCTCGCCGGTGGGGAGGGTGATGTAGCCGTCGGCGATCACCGGCATGGCGTCGGGGGCGGAGGCTTCCCCCTCCACGCCGGTGCCTATGGCGATGATCTCCGCCACAGGCGCTCTTGTGACGGCCTCGCTGAGCACTGCCCGCTCGACTTCCTCACCGTTGACGTAGAGCACGTCGGCGGTGCATAGCAGCTCGCCGTCCGCGCCCAGAGTCAGCACCTCCTGGGTGCCGGCGGGGATGGTGGCGTCGTTGCAGTAAGTAACGGTGTGGGGGATGGCGGCGGTGTAGGTCTCCCGGGTCTTGATGATGCTGTCCACCCGAAGAACCATACCGTCGCTGGTCTGGGTTTCCGGAGCGTGGGAGAGTACGTCGTACTCCCCCAGCTCCAGGTTCAGCCGGGACAGCAGCTCCCCTGCTGTCTCGCCAAAGGTGGTTACCGTCATTTCCTCTCCGTGGTAATCCACCGTGACACGCTGGGAGCGGCAGATGGTGATCTCCTCCACGCCCTCCCCGGTCTGTGTAGTGTAGGTGTCGTATTGTTCCAGGGTCAGTCCCGCCTGATCCAGCACCTCGGCGGGGTCGGTGGCGAAGGTGGTGTAGGTCACGACCCGGTCGCCGTCGGTGATGACATAGGTCTTGGCGAAGGCCGTCTGACGCACCAGCGCCAGCGCCAGCACCGCGGTCAGCAGCACGGCCAGAAGGTGGAGTATTGTTTTTACGGTGCCGCTGCGAACCAAGGCGAACCCTCCCATCCAAAGTGCTTCCAAAACGTTTTTATCAATAGTTATCAAATGATTACAAATTGCATATCCAAACGGTTTGGATGGAGATATTATAACAAATAAAACTAAAAAGTCAAGCTTTTCTTTATTTTTACAAGATTTCTACAACTTTTGACATTATTTTTGCAGCCATATTATGTCAACTCCAAAACAAGATATCGGTCGCGGAAACGTATATTTTGCAATATCTTGTGTCAAAAGGTTACATATGTTTACATAAGCTGTCGGATTATGTTACCTCTTGAACCGACCGGTTGCGGCGGCGTTACCGGGGGCTTGACCGGGGATTCGGGCGTTTTTTTCCGGGGCGAGCCCCCAAAAATCCCCCTCTCGGCGGGAATCGAAAACGGGAAAAACGACCGCTGCCGATTCTTCCGATTTTTTCTTCCGGTTTTCCGCCGCGGGGATTGACAATCGGGGAAAAATGTGCTAAATTGCAGATGATAAAAGGCTGCGAGGAAGACACGCGGTTCGGTAAGATGCTATAGAGAGAAGCCGGTTGGTGAAATGGCTTCGCACCCCTGCCGGAATCGATACCACTTCTGAGCCGCAGGTCGGAAATGGCCTGCCGGGTGCGCCCGTTATTGCGTCAATGAGTGGCGGCGTTTGGCCGCAACCAGGGTGGAACCGTGGAATACTTGCCGTATCCCACCCCTGATTTCGTTCAGGGGGTGGGTATTTTTTATACCTTCCCCACACAATACAAGGCGGCCAAGACCCGCCGAAACGGAGGTTTTATTATGGAAAACGAGTTCACCTTTGAAAATTCGGAGTATCGCAAGACTTACTGGCACACCTGCTCCCACATCATGGC
>CAKTKF010000010.1 GCA_934569215.1 uncultured Oscillospiraceae bacterium | reverse complement strand
TCCTCCGGCTCCTTCACGCCGCTGTCCTTCAAAAATCTCTCAATGCAGCGGCTGCGCTGCGCTTTCGGCAAGGATTTTAGCGTCTGTACCCCGGGCAGGGTCAAAAAATCCGACTGCGCAGCAAGAAAATCCTCGTCCTCCCGCAGCCGCAGCGCCATCAGAGAAAGATTCTCCGCCAATCGGGGATTTTCCGATTTCAGCAGAGGCATTACGGTGTGACGGATACGATTTCGCAGAAAGGCATCGGAAGCGTTGGAGCTGTCCTCCCGGTGGGGAAGCCCCCAGGCGAGCAGAAATTCCTCCACCTCCTGCCGGTTTATCAGCAGCATGGGGCGGATGACCTTTCCGCTGACCGGGGCAATGGCGCCCAGTCCTTTCAGACCGGTGCCGCGAATCATGCGCATAATCACCGTCTCGGCGTTGTCGTCGGCGGTGTGGGCGGTGGCGATTTTCCCGTCCAGGCTCCGAAGAAAGGCATACCGGGCATCCCGGGCGGCGGCCTCCAGCCCCTTTTTTCCCGGGCGAACCTCCGCCGAGCCAACATGCAGGGGAATGTCATAGCGTCCGCAGAATTTCCGGACAAAGGCTTCATCCCCGTCGGATTCTTCCCCACGGAGATGGTGGTTAAAATGGGCGGCTTCCAGACGGATGTCCAGCTTGTCCTTCAGCAGATACATGGCAAACAGGAGCGCCACGGAATCCGCCCCGCCGGAGACGGCGCAGATGACCGTATCTCCCGGCGCCATCATATCATACTGCCGGATCATCCGCAAGAGCTTATTCCGCATGTTTCCACTCCCGGTCGGCAAAGGTCTGATACTGGCCGATCCACTGCATCTTCACCGCGCCGGTTTCGCCGTGACGGTTCTTGGCGACGATGCACTCCGCCACGCCCTTGTCCTCGGTGTTTTCGTGATAATATTCGTCCCGGTACAGGAACATCACCGAGTCGGCGTCCTGCTCGATGGCGCCGGATTCCCGGAGGTCGGACAGGATCGGCCGCTTGTCGGTGCGGCTCTCCACCGCACGGGACAGCTGGCTCAGGCAGATGACCGGCACGTCCAGCTCCTTCGCCATGATTTTCAGGGAACGGGAGATTTCGCCCACCACGGTGACACGGTTGTCGCTGTTCTTGCCGTAGCCGGAACCCTGCATCAGCTGTAAATAGTCGATGATGACCAGCCCCAGATTGTCCAGGCGGCGGCACTTGGCGTTGATATCCGCCACGGTGACGGAGGGATTGTCGTCAATGCGAATGTCCGTCTGGCTCAGGGCGGCGGAGGCGATGCACAGCTTGCTCCACTCGTCCTCGCTGAGCTTGCCCGTGGCCAGCTTTTGCAGCTCCACAAAGCCCTCGCTGGCAAGCAGTCGCATGGCCAGCTGCTCCCGGGACATTTCCAGGTTAAAAATGGCCACGGTTTTTTTGTATTTTTTTGCTACACTGACGCCGATGTTCAGCGCAAAGGCGGATTTACCCATAGCAGGCCGGGCGGCGATAAGCAGAAGGTCGGACTTGTTCAGTCCATTGATTCGGGTGTCCAGATCCCGCAGGCCGGTGGACAGGCCAGGGATTAGGGAGTCCGACTGGCTCAGCTCCGTCAGCCGGTCGAACACCTTGTGCAGCGTCGTGCCGATGTGCTCCAGAGAGTCGCCCCGCTCGCCCTTGCGCAGGGCGTAAATTTTCTTTTCCGCAGATTCCAGCATCTCGGCGGGCGTACCCACCTCTTCCGACACCATCTGCTGAATGTCCGTCGCAGCCTGGTTCAGTCCCCGAAGCATGGACTTTTCCTGCACAATGGCCGCATAACGCGCCACATTGGCGGCGGTGGGGGTAATCTCCATCAATTGGAGGATGTAATCCCGGGAATTGTCGTGGTAATAGCCCAGCTCCTTCAGCTTGTCCAGCACCGTGACCGGGTCAATGGTCTGGGAGAAGTTGAACATGGTATAGATGGCTTCATAAATTTCCCGGTTCTGCTGTAGGTAAAAGTCCTCCGGCTTCACAATGCCCACCACATCCGTAATGCACCGGCTGTCGATGAGAATGGAACCCAGAACCGCCTGCTCCGCCTCCAAAGACTGGGGCTGCTGCCGGGACAGAAGTTCCTCATCCATGGCAAATTCTCCTTTCTCTATAGAATAGTATGCTACCGAATCTTACGCTTCGACGATCTTCACCGTCAGCGGCGCGGAAATCTCATAGCCCAGCTTGCAGGTAACGGTGTACGTACCCACATTCTTGATGGGCTCGGCAATGGTGATCTTCCGCTTGTCCAGCTTGATGCCGGTCTTGGCCAGAGCGTCGGCGATTTCCTGATTGGTCACGGAGCCGAACAGACGTCCCGCGCCGCCGCCCTTGGCGGCCACGGTAACGGTCATCTCCCGCAGCTTTCCGGCGGTCTCCATGGCCTCGGCCTTTTCCCGGGCAATACGCTCCTGATTGGCTTTGTCGTTCATGCGCATGGTGTTCACAGCGTCGGGAGTTGCCTCCGTCGCCAGCTTCCGGGGCAGCATGTAGTTCCGGGCGTAGCCGTCGGAAACCTCGATCAACTGTCCCTTTTTGCCCTTTCCTTTTACATCTTGCAGCAGAATTACTTTCATTGTAACAGTCTCCTTAATCGGTATGATATGTACGCCAAACTACCGCTAAGCGATGTTTGGCCTATATTTGAGGGTTTATTCTTCGTAGAACTTATCAATAGACGCCACCAGCTCGTCCAGGGCATCCTTGACAGTGATGTCCTTCATCTGCGCACCGGCCGTAGCGGTGTTGCCGCCGCCGCCCAGAGGTTCCAGAATCATCTGAACATTGGCGCTGCCGATGCTTCGGGCGGAAATGATCACCTGTTCCCCGTCCGGGTAGAGGACGAAGGAGGCGGTAATGCCGGAAATATTTAATAGCTCGTCCGCCGCCTGGGCTGCCAGCACCCGGGTCGTGGGCGTATTCAGCGCCGCAATGGCGATCTCCTGCCGGTACAGGCGGGAGGATTTGATGATCTGGTACTTCGCCATGGTGTCCTGGAAGTCGTTCTGCATCAGCTTCTTGACCTCCGTGGTATCCGCGCCCAGACGGCGCAGCACGGCCGCGGCTTCAAAGGTACGCTCGCCGGTACGGACGTTGAAGAACTTGGTGTCCAGACAAATGCCCGCCATCAAGCTCTCCGCTTCAATGGGCAAAACGTCCTTCTTTTCCACAGCGTACATAAGCACCTCCGTCACCAGCTCCGCCGCCGAGGAGGCGTATGGCTCATGAAGGTTGACCACCACGGGGTTGATATAATCCGCCGCCCGGCGGTGATGGTCTACCACGCAGACCTTGGAAATGGCTTCGAGCAGCGGTCTGCACTCCACCTGATCCGGCCGGTTGGTGTCCACCACCACGAGAATGCTCCGGTTGTCCGCCATCAGCAGGGCGTCCTGACCGGACACGAACACATCCCGGTATTCAGGGACTGCCTGGATTTCCTCGATCAGCTTCCCGGCGGCGTTGTTTTCCAGATCAATGACGATATTGGCCTTCTTGCCCCGCTTGCGGCACAGGCAGCTGATGCCCATGGCCGCGCCCATGGCGTCCAGGTCGGCATTCTTGTGTCCCATAATGAATACCCGGCCGCTCTGGCCGATCAGCTCCATCAGAGAATTGGCCGTCACACGGGAGCGCACCTTGCTGCGGTAATCCGCTTCCCGGTTCCGTCCGCCGTAGAAATTGAAGTTGACCCGATCCTTGATGACCGCCTGATCGCCGCCCCGGCTCAGCGCCATTTCGATGCCCAGCGCGGCAAAGTCATAGCTTTCCTCGAAGCTCTCGCCGTCCACGCCCAGACCGATGGAAATGGAGGCGGGCAGGCCGGAGGAATTGACGATCTCGTGAATGTCCTCCAGCAGAGAGAACTTATTTTCCTTCGCCCGCTCCAGATCCCGCTTCTCGAAAATGAACAGGAAGCGGTTGCGCTCCAACCGGCGAAGCAGACCGCTGTAGCCCTCCGTCCATCGGGTGATGGTTTCGTTGAGCTTGGCGTTCATGGAGGAAATGGCGCTTTCCGTCAGGTTTTTGGTCAGCTCCTCGTAATTGTCAATGAGAATAATGGCAACCACAGGCCGGGAGCGGATATACTCGTCCCGCACCTGATACAGCTCCGTCAGGTCGGAAAAATACAGCACGCCCAGCATGGTGCCCCGGTTGTCCTCCGCCCGGATGGTGGTTCCGTATACCCGGTAGCGGCGGTTGCCCAGAATCGCGTCGTGGGGGCTTTCCGTTTTTCCGGCGGTGAGCCAGTCCAGGGTGAAGTCCGGCAGCACCTCCTCCAGCCGCAGCTGGGTCATGGTGTCGGCGTACCCCGTCAGCTCGCTGAAACGGTGGTTGCCCCAGACAATGTCTCCGTCCCCCAGGCGAACCATCACCGCAGGCAGGGGCGCTTCCCCGCCGCTGGATGCCTCCAGGGTATTGGAGGCGGACTGGATATACTGCTGAATTTTCCGTTCCCGACGTGTCCTGTCCAGAACGTACAGTAGGAACGTGACCACAGTCACCGCCATTTCTCCGGCAGCCAGCCAGTAATGCCCCACCAGCAGCGCCGCAGCGCAGAAAGCAGCCATCACGAAAAAATATGCACCCATCCCGGGTCTGAGCAGTCTTCCCAGCTTTCGATTCACTGCCAAACGTCCTCCTTCCGGCTGCGACCAGCCACAGATATCCATACTATACCTGATATTATAGCAAATCCAGCCAAAAGGTGCAACTCTTTTTCCGTCAAATCCGTAAAAAAGACCGCAAAAAAATTGTATACTTTTTCCCGAAACTGTGTTATACTATATCTGCCAGCGCCGGGGACGGGCTTTACCCGGGCATTTGGGAAACGCGGACGCGCTTCCCGCAAAGAAAAAAACATTGCAGGCGTTTTTTCAAGGAAACGGCGATTCGGGGTCGGATTCTGAGGAAAGCGGCTGCCTGCTTGTTGTGCCTCTATGGCATTTCCATGTACATTTTGAAAGGAGTTATCATCTAAATTGGCAGAAAAACTGAAAATTATTCCTCTGGGCGGCCTTGACGAGATCGGCAAGAACTGTACCGTCCTGGAATACGGAAAAGATATGATCGTGGTCGACTGCGGCGTGGGCTTCCCGGAGGAAGACATGTACGGCGTCGATCTGGTCATCCCCGATTTTACCTATCTTGTGGCCAACCAGAAAAAGCTGCGGGGCATGTTCATCACCCACGGCCACGAAGACCACATCGGTTCCATCCCCTACGCCATGCGGGACGTGAACTGCCCCATCCACAGTACCTCCATGACCTGCGGTCTGATCAAGCTGAAGCTGGAAGAGCATCGACTGGCGGACAAGGTCAAGCTCGTCACCCACAAGCCCGGTGACGTAGTAAAGGCCGGATGCTTCACCGTGGAGTTCATCCACGTGAACCACTCCATCCCCGACGCGGTGGCTTTCGCCATCCGCACCCCCGTGGGTACGGTAATATTCACCGGCGACTTCAAGATCGACCCCACCTCCCACGACGGCATGATGGACCTGGCACGGCTGGGTGAGCTGGGAAATCAGGGCGTGCTGGCGCTTCTGGCAGACTCCACCAACGTGGAGCGGCAGGGCTACACCCCCAGTGAAAACGTAGTCGCCGACAGCCTCGACCGGCAATTCCGCAACTGCGACCAGCGGATCATCGTCACCACCTTTGCCTCCAATATGCACCGCATTCAGTCCATT
The DNA here is from genome assembly GCA_934569215.1 of uncultured Oscillospiraceae bacterium. Taxonomy (GTDB): domain Bacteria; phylum Bacillota; class Clostridia; order Oscillospirales; family Oscillospiraceae; genus Faecousia. The sequence continues at coordinate 6,195 of CAKTKF010000010.1, read as the reverse complement.
CTCTCCACCGCCCAGCGCTACGGCCGCAAGGTGGCCGTCTCCGGCCGGAGTATGGAGAACATGCTGAAGGTCGCCCAGGAGCTGGGCTATCTGAAGGTGAAGCCGGGAACCATCGTAGACCTAGCTTCCATCAAGAGCCTTCCCAAGAACAAAATTGTCATCGTCTCTACCGGCTCTCAGGGCGAAAACATGTCCGCCCTGTACCGGATGGCGTTCAGCACCCATAAGCAGGTGGACATCACCGCAGGCGACCGGATCATCATTTCCGCCTCCGCCATTCCCGGCAACGAAAAGTCCATCAGCAACATCATCAACGAGCTGTACCGCAAGGGTGCGGACGTGGTGTATGAAAAGAGCGAGGGGCTTCACGTCTCCGGCCACGCCTGCCAGGAGGAGCTGAAAATCGTCCACGGGTTGGTAAAGCCCAAGTTCTTCATCCCTGCCCACGGCGAGCAGCGGCATTTGCAGCTCCACGCCAAGCTGGCGCAGTCCATGGGCATGAACCCCCGGAACATTCACATCGGTGAGATCGGCACCGTCTTCGAGTTCACCGGCAAGACCTGCAAGGTCAACGGCACCGTCCCCGCCGGACGGGTGTTCGTGGACGGCAGCGGCGTGGGCGACGTGGGCAGCGTGGTGCTGCGGGATCGCAAGCACCTTGCCGAGGACGGCATGATCGTGGTGTGCGTGAACCTGAGCAGCGAGGACGGCAGCGTCATCACCGGCCCGGACATCATCACCCGGGGCTTTATCTACGTCAAGGAGTCCGAAGAACTGATGGACGAATTGAAGGAGGTCGCCATGGAGGCCATCGACCGCTGCCAGCGCAAGCGGGTGCGGGATTGGTCGGCCATCAAGTCCGCCATCAAGAACGACCTGAGCGGCTACCTCTATAAGACCACCAAGCGCAATCCCATGATCTTGCCCGTGATTATGGAAATCTGATAATACAGCAAATGCAGAATGAATGTACCTGTAGGGCGATTTCCCGTCCCGGCGGAACTTCATTCTGCATTTGTATACATCCATGGAGAACGCCTATGCGCTACTATTTTGCCCCCATGGAGGGGCTGACGGACAGCGTTTACCGCCGTCTTTACCACAAATATTTTCCCGGGATTGACCGGTATTACATGCCCTTCTTCTCCCCCACCGTCCACCGCCAGCTTACCCAGCGGGAAAGCCGGGAATTGCCGGAAGCGGACAGCGTGAGCTTTGCCGCCGTCCCTCAGGTGCTGACCAAGGTGCCGGAGGATTTTCTCTGGGCGTCGGAGGTCATCCGCGACCGGGGTTATGACGAGGTCAACCTCAACTTAGGCTGCCCCTCCGGGACGGTCACCGCCAAGGGCAAGGGCGCGGGGATGCTGACAGACCCGGAAGCTCTCGACCGGTTTTTGGACGCCGTTTTTTCCGGATGTTCCATTGCCATTTCCGTAAAGACCCGGCTGGGAATGCAGTCGCCGGAGGAATTCCCGGCGCTGCTGGACATTTTCAACCGCTATCCCATCCGGGAGCTGACCGTCCACCCAAGGGTGCGGCAGGAATTTTACCGTAGCCCCGTTCATTTTGACTGGTTCGACTACGCCGTAGAAAACAGCAAAAACCCACTCTGTTACAACGGAAACCTGTGTACTCCCGCCCAAATCCGGGATTTTGAGAAGGAATACCCTCAGATCAATTCCGTAATGATCGGCCGGGGGCTGATCGGTGATCCCGGAATGCTCACCCCCGGCGGCACCACCGCGGCGGCGCTGGAAGCATTCTTCAGCGAGCTGCTGGAAGTCTACACCCGGGATTTCGGCGGCGCACGAAACGCCATGTTCCGCCTGAAAGAGAACTGGTTTTACCTTCTGCGCCGTTTCGAGGGCAGTGAAAAGCTGGGCAAACATCTGCGGAAAACCACGGATGTGAATGTCTACAAATCCATCACATCGGAAATATTCCACACGCTTCCCCTGGCAAAAGAGCTTCGGGCGGACTGGTGACGCGAATATATGGCAAAAGCGGCCGCACTCTTTTGAGCGCAGCCGCTTCTTTCATTGCTGAATCATTTCTTCCGCCATTGCGAACAAATCCCCCGGATTCATCCCGTTCCGGTCATAGAAAAAGTAGTAAACGTCATTTTCCGTCCAGCACAGGAACGCTACGTCCCTTTCCTGCACCGTATCGGAGCCATAGGTAACATAGTTATTAGGCTGTTTTGCCCATTCTTCCTCGGCTTCGGAGAGTTTGTAGTCATCCGGCACAATTTTATAGTGATCCAGATAGTAGTTCAGTCCAACTCCCCCAACCGTTCTCTGGGCGGTTGGAATGCTTTTGGTTTTCGGGAGTTCTTCCAGCTTCGGGCTTGCGCTGAGAACCAGAATTTGCCCCAGTTCATTTTCATAGTAAACGCCCAGCTTCTGGAAGGCCAGAACCAGATTTCCGTTTTCGTCCTTCGCCTTCGTTTCGCTGATCTCCACGCTCTGAAAGTGGAATCCATTTTGAAACTCTTCCGGAATATCCAGCTGGATTCCCGTTTCGGCGATTGCCCGATTCATGTCGGAATAATTCTCATAATATTTGCATTCGCCGGATTCCAGCGAGCGGATAGGCAGCAGCTCCGCGGCATAAGCCGTGATGGAAAGCAGGCCGATCAGCGCCGCCGCAATGAGAATCCGAATGGCTCTTTTTTTGGTTTTCATCGTCTTGATCTCCTTATCCGGAGTGTCAGCTTCCATGAGATACGCATCGTCCACATAGTTCAGCGCTCTGTTCAAATCCGTTGCTTTCATAAACATATTCCTTCCTTCTGAAGCGTGCGTTTCAGTTCCTTCCGCATTTTTTCCAGCCGGTATTTCACCTGACGGGCAGAGCCGCCGTATTTTTCCGCCAGCTGCGGCGCCGTCATGGCGTAATAATACCGGGCAAGAAACAATCTGCAGTCATCCGGATGCAGTGTGCCGAGGAAACGGTTCACCAGCTGTCCCAGCTCCTTCGCTTCCAGCACCTCCTGCATATTCCTGCGGGTGTCCGGAATGCAGTCTTCCAGCTCCTGTAATAGGATATCGGCGTTTCCGCCCCGCTTTTCGGCGGTCAGATACTCTATTCTCTTGAAGCTCAGATTCCGGACGATTCGGGACAGGTAGTATTTCAGCACCGGCGGGCGGTTCGGGGGAATCGAATTCCAGACGGCCAAATATACATCGTTGAGGATTTCTTCCACATCCTCAGAGCTGGGAAGAACATTACCGGCAATGGTTTTCAAATATCTCCCGTATTTCTTGGACGTTTCCGAAATTGCTTCCTCAGACCGGGCAAAGAACAGCGCAACGATCTGCGTATCTTCCAAGTGATTCACTCCTTTGTCTGTAAGGGCCTTACACCCAAATAATACGGAAAGAAATGCCGGTGGACAAAATTAGCGCAGAAAACGGCGTGGCACAGCCACGCCGTCTCGTGTTTTAACTTATCAGGCTCCCAGATTTACATAGCCCAGCTGGATGGCGCTGTAATCGACCTTCATGGGGTGATCCTCCGCCAGCTTCTTGATGAATTCATTCGTCTTCTCGTTGACCCAGCCGGATTTTGCGTAGGTCTCCCAGATGGGGGTGCTGCTCACGAAATACATCACGTGATAGCCGTAGGTGGTCTTCACCAGGCCGTAGTCACCGGCGGCGCGGTTCTCGTCAAAGCACCAAGTTTCAAAGGGTTCCACCATCTGACCCTTGTAGACATTCTCGTACAGGCCGCCGTTGGTGTTGGAGCCGGGATCCTCGGACTTTTCCTCCGCCAGAGCTGCGAAGGAATCCTCGGTGGCGTCCCCCGCCAGCCACTCGTCCAGAATCTCCTGTGCCTTCTTTTCGCAATCCGCCCATTCCCCGTCGGAATAGGTGGTGGTGCCGTCGTCTCCCGTGGTGCCGCCCTCGGGCTTGACCAGAATGTGGCGGACGCTCACGTAGGTTTCGTCCTTGGTGACGCCGTTACCGGTGAAGTAGCTTTCATTCTCGGTGTAGTAGGCTTCCAGATCCTCCTGGGTGGGCACCAGTTTTTCCGTCTCGGCGGTGTAGTAGGGCTTTCCCTGGTAATAAAGCTCCTGGAAACCGGCAAATTCCTCCAGGCCCGCGCCGGGACCCACATTCTTCGAAAGCAGCTCTTCAATGCCGGAAAGGCCGTAGTTTGCGGCGGTCTCCTCCAGAGAAGCCTCCAGACCGTCCAGATATTCCCGATCCTCCGCAGGCATTTCCATACCGGCGTTCTTCGCTTCCAGCGCAAGGGACTGGTACATCTGCCAGTAATTCAGGGCTTCGCCCAGGAAGAACTGCTGCCAGGTCAGGCTGCTGTCCTCGCTGCACAGCTGGGTATCCAGCGGCTGAGAATAGTCAAGCAAACCCTGATACATCAGGCTGTAACCATAGTTGGAGCTGAGAATGCTGTTGACCACGCTCCAATAGTACACCTGAAGCTCGCCGTTGGTCAGCTGCTCGTCCCCCATGGTGGCCACAACGGCGTCCTTCGCGGCGGCGGCCTCCTCGTCGGTGACGGTGTAGGTTCCCTTGCAGGTCACGTCGTCGGGGTTGCCGTCGGCGGGGACTGTAGCAGGTGCCTGCGTCTCCGTCGCGGCGGTTTCGGCGGCGACGGTCGGTTCGGTAGTTTCGGCGGGAGTCTTTCCGCCCTTCACACCGCCGATGACCAGCGCCGCCAGCGCGGCGATCAGGACGACCACGGCAGCAACGGCGGCGACGATCTTCCAGGGGGCGGTTTTGGGCGCTTCCGGAGTCTCGGCGGGTGTTTCCACCGGCACTTCTTCCGTGGAAACGGGCTGCTCCGCCGTATCGGCGGCTTCCTCCTCGACGGGCGTTTCCGTTCCGGTCTGCTCGGCAGCAGCTTCTTCCGGGGCAGCGGTTTCTTCGGTGACTTCCTCTGCGGGCGTTACCGTTTCGGTTTCCATTTCCGGGGCATTGTCCTTCCCGCAGTGGGGGCAGACGGTGCTTCCCTCTGTCAGTTCTTCCTGACAAAACTTACATTTTTCCATGAAATGTCCTCTTTCTCCATTCAGAGTTTCCGTATACACGGGCAATCATACCCGCTTAGTTTACCACGCACATGCCCGGAATGCAAGCGGAACACAAAATATTTACAAATCCCCGTGGACAGAATACGGCAAATCTCATTTCTCCGCGACTGGCACTTGCAAAAGGCCGGGAAAAATGATATTATTTACTATTGAGATAGTATCCATTGGAGGATTTCCTACATGAACACCAAAACCACCGTCATTTCTCAGGCCGAACTGGACGCCCAGTTCGCCTGCTGTGATAAGATCGCCGCCTACTGGCAGACCAAAGGCTGCACCCCCACCGCCTACGTGGAGACCTACGGCTGCCAGCAGAATGAGGCCGACTCCGAAAAGCTGCGGGGCTTCCTCGCCCAGTGCGGCTATGCCATCGTCGGCAGCGCCGAGGGCGCGGATGTGGTCATCATGAACACCTGCGCCATCCGGGAACACGCCGAGCAGCGGGTCTTCGGCAATCTGGGCGCGCTGACCCACACCAAGCGCCGCCACCCGGAGCAGAAAATCTTCCTGTGCGGCTGCATGGCGGGAGAAACCAAGGTCTCCGACCGCGTCAAGCACAGCTACCCCCACGTGGACGGCGTGTTTTCCACCCACCATCTGTGGCAGTTTCCCCAGATCCTGTGGAACGTCCTCAGCGGGAAAAAGCGGCAGTTCTTCATTGAAGACGAACCCGGCTCCATTGCCGAGGGCATTCCTCAGGTGCGGGATTCCAGCCTGAAGGCCTGGGTTTCCATCATGTACGGCTGCAACAATTTCTGCACCTACTGCATTGTCCCCTACGTCCGTGGCCGGGAGCGCAGCCGCCAGCCGGAGGATATCCTCGCCGAGTGCCGTGCCTTGATCGAAGGCGGCACGAAGGAGATTACCCTATTGGGGCAGAACGTCAACTCCTACGGCAAAGATTTAAGCTGCGGCATGGATTTTGCCGACCTGCTGGCCGCCATTGCCCAGATTCCGGGAGATTTTCTCATCCGCTTCATGACCAGCCACCCCAGAGATGCCAGCGAAAAGCTTTTCGACACCATGGCGCGGTATCCCAAAATCGCGAAGCAGCTCCATCTCCCCTTCCAGTCCGGCTCCTCCCGGGTGCTGAAGGCCATGAACCGCCACTATGACCGGGAGACCTATCTGCAAAAGGT
>CAKTKF010000009.1 GCA_934569215.1 uncultured Oscillospiraceae bacterium | reverse complement strand
CGATCTTTTTCAAATTCCTTTGCATGCGCTTTCCCTTCGCAGCCGCCCCTCTCGGAACAGCTTGCATATATTACCACGGCGCTTTCCCTTTGTCAAGCCTAAATTTGACATTTTCTGAAAAAATTTGGAAGCCTCCGGAGAGGCTTCCAAATTCACTTGTTTTCTTATTCCGCGTCGTCGATCAGGCCGTAGCCCCCATCGTTTCTGCGGTACACCACAGCAAAGCTTCCGCCGTTGTCCTCGTCACGGAACGCGAAGAAATTGTGTTCCAGCAAGTTCATCTGCATGACCGCTTCCTCACGGGTCATGGGCTTGAAGTAGAAGCTCTTGACCTTTTTCAGGCTGAGGTCATCCTCCTCCGGCTCCGGAACGAAGCTGGTCTCCTCCTGCACCGTGCGGGTAAAGGCATCCTGACGCAGACGGCGGGCGAGACGGGTCTTGTTCTTGCGAATTTGCCCCTCAATGGTGGCGACGGCGGCATCAATGGATGCAAACATATCCGAAGTGCTTTCACTTGCCCGGAACCAGGTTCCCGCACCGTGAACGGTGAGCTCCACCTTGTTCTGGTTCTTCTCTACAGAAAAGACGATGAGTGCTTCCGCATCCTCCTCAAAAAAGCGCGCCAGCTTCATAACCTTTTTCTCGGCATAAGCGTGGACATTCCCGGGAAGCTTAACTTTTTTCTCACTGTACTGGAATTTCATATGCGGCAGCTCCTTTCGTTTCACCGATTCTTCGGTGTAAGGTTACTATACCACATTTTCCCCATTCCGACAAGGGTTAATCGTCCGCTTCGTCCTCGTCGTCCAGCAGCTCCGCCATTGTCAGATTGTAGACCGCTTCCGCTTTCTTTTCAAAGAGCTTCCCCAGGCGCACCGCCTGACGCTGGTTCGGCGCCAGCAATTCCAGCGTCATCAGATTTCCCATCTCGTCATCCAGCGCCATGACAACGGAATAGTCCCCGTTATCCCGGGGGATGATCTGGGTCTTGACGAAGCTGGAACGGCGAATCTGACGGTTGAACCGGTTGACGGCGTTGTCCGCACGGCATTTGACCGTGTAGGCGATGGAATCCTCCGTCAGGGAGCCGTCCGCCTTGCCCTTGTCCGTGATCTCGTAGCAATCGTTCTCCACCTGCTTCAGGTGGCCGGACTTCACCATTTCAGGAATCGCGGTGCAGACGTCGAAATAGCTCAGGCAGTCGTCCTGATAGCATAGCTCATAAATCTGCTGCATATTCACGGGATAGTTGACCCTTGCCATCACGAACAGGATCAGCACCTTCACGTCCATCATATCATGTATAAATCCAAGTCTCTGCATACGCTTCACCCCTTTTTCTTTCATTATACAGAAAAGTTCCGAAAAATCAAGCACCAGCAGAGAACGCCCTGCATATTCTGGCAGGAAGGAGTGATGCCGATGGATGGCAAACGGCTTTACTGCGCCGGCGGCACGGCGGCCGCCCGCTATGCCGGAGAATATCTGAGAAATTTCTACGTTGATCTGGCCGAGCGCCCCGGTGGGGACATGGGCGCGGTGCTGCTGGACGTTCCCAGCTTCGCACCGGACGGGACGCTTCGCATGGGGGGAAGTGTGGAAAATCTGCTGGCGCAGCTTCCCTCAAGCGTGACGGTCTGCGGCGGGAATCTCGACCACCCGGCGCTGGACGGCTGCCGGTGCATCGATTTTTTGAAGGACGCCCAATATCAGGCGGAAAACGCCTACATAACCGCCGAATGCGCCGTAGAGATCGCCCTGTCCTACCTGCCCGTGACCCTGCGGCGGTGTCCCGTGCTGGTGATCGGCTGGGGGCGCATTGGGAAATGCCTTGGGCAGATTCTCCACGCGCTGGGGGCTGATCTGACCGTCGCGGCGCGGAAGGACGCCGACCGCGCCATGTGCCGGGGGCTGGGCTACGCCGCGGTGGATACCGCCCGGATGGCGGAGACTTTGGGCAAGTACCGCCTGATTCTCAACACCGCGCCGGAAAGGCTCCTGACCAGGGAACAGCTCGCCCAGTGCCACCCCGACTGCGTGAAAATCGACCTTGCGTCCAAAACTGGCATGGAAGACGATTCCGTCATCGTGGCGCGGGGCCTGCCGGGCGTCCACATGCCGGAAAGTTCCGGCCGTCTGATCGCGGAAACCTACGTTCGCTTGTGCAGGGAGGAATGATTATGGAAATCGGATTTGCCGTGTGCGGCTCGTTTTGTACTTATTCTATTGTGTTCCCCGTTATGGAGCAGCTCAGCCGGGAGCATCACGTGACCCCCATTTTCTCCGACGCCGCTTATAGCGTTGACAGCCGCTTCGGGACGGCGCGGGAGCATATCGTCATGGCGGAAACCATCTGCGGCACGCCGCCGCTGCACACCCTTGCCCAGGTGGAGCCGGTGGGGCCAAAGAAGCTGTTCGACATCCTCATCATCGCCCCCTGCACCGGAAATACCCTGGCAAAGCTCGCCCATTCCATCGCCGACACCCCGGTGACCATGGCGGCGAAAAGTCACCTGCGCAACGGCCGTCCGGTGCTCGTCGCCGTGTCCAGCAACGACGCGCTGGCGGGCGCGGCGGAGAATATCGGCAGGCTCCTCGCCCGGAAGCACTACTATTTTGTCCCCTTCGGGCAGGACGACGCTGGGAAGAAGCCCACCAGCATGGTCGCGGACTTTGCGATGATTCCCCAGGCCATGACGGAAGCGCTGGCGGGGCGGCAGATTCAGCCCATTCTATTGTAATTACCCCTTGCATTTTGCGGGAATATCTGGTAAAATAAGAATCGTCAGAATGGTACATAAACCAGCGTCACATCGGAAGCCTTGTTCCACGCCCCGGCGGCTACTCCCGCCGGGAACGTCACAGTCAGGAGGAAACCATATGGGTAAATTGATCGTTCGAATTGCGTCTCTGCTGCTGATCGCGGCATTCCTGCCCACGGCGGTTCTGGCCGCGGAATGGAATCTGGAAAACGGCAGCATTGAGATCACCGCCACCGCAAATGCCGAGGGCGGCACGACCCAGACCGTCTCTCAGGGAGGAAGCAGCGCAGAGGACAGCAACCCCACCATCACCAGCAAGGGGAAGGAGACCAACAACACCATCACCATCAAGGCGGATGACGGTACCACCGCCAATGTGACCATCAAGGACACCAATATCAGCACCAGCAGCGCCGCAATCAAAACTGAGGGCAAGGGCAACGTCAATCTGAACGTGGAAGGCACCAACACTGTTACAAGCAGCGGCGACAATCATGCCGGTGTGGAAAAGTCCAACGACGGTAACCTGACCATCGGCTCCGAGAGCGGCAACGGAAAGCTGACCGCCAATGGCGGGTGGCGCGGTGCAGGCATCGGCGGCGGCTTTTCACAGAGCGGAAACGATATCACCATCACCGGCGGAGAAGTCACCGCCAATGGTGGGATGTATGGTGCTGGCATCGGCGGCGGTGCTAAAGGCGACGGCAGTGAGATCACCATTTCCGGCGGAGAAGTCACCGCCAACGGCGGAATAAACGGTGCTGGCATCGGCGGCGGATTATACTGCAGCGGAAGGGATATCACCATCTCCGGAGATTCCCAGGTGAAAGCCGCAGGCGGAGCCGAAGACTTACGGGACGGCTGCGGCGCAGCCATCGGCAACGGTGGAAGTAGCGCCTGGTATAACATCATCAATGGCAGTGAAATAGATCCGGACACCTCCGGGCTGTATACCACCGGTAAAGTGGAGCGCAAACGCGGCGACGGAACCGTCCTGGACACCATCGTCGGCACGGTAGAGCCTCCGAAACCCGCTTCCACCGAGGAAGAACCCGACAAGCGGGAGCCGCTCTATCGGGTGCTCAACCTGGATGGCAGCACGCTGAAGCACCAGGCGGAAACCGCGGACGGCGTTCTGACCGTGACAGCCAGTGCCGACGGCGCAATCCTCACCGGCACTCTCCGGGCACTGGGATATCTCGCCAATCAGGGCATTGAGAAGATCACCTTCACCGACGGCACCCATACGGCGACCATCGTTCTTGCCGACCTGATCGCCAAGGGCGAAGCCGAGGCCGTCTACGTCCTCACTCTGGGCGCGGCAAACTCCCTGACCCTGAACGGCGAAGCCATCGATTTCTGATTATAATACACAATGCGCCCCCGGTTCTGATGAACCGGGGGCATATTTTATAGATTCTCAACTTCGTCCAGCCAAAGCCTTGCACTGGCGTCGCTGGGCATCCGCCAGTCCCCTCTTGGGCTGAGGGTGACGGAGCCGACCTTCACGCCGTCGGGCAGGCAGCTGCGCTTGAACTGCTGGGTGAAGAACCGGCGATAGAAGGTTTTCAGCCACTTTTTGATGACTTCCGGCTCAAAATCTCCCGCGAACGCCCGGCAGGCCAGGGTGTAGATCTTCGCGGGGCGGAAGCCGAAGCGGAGGACATAGTACAGGAAAAAGTCATGCAGCGCGTAGGGGCCGACCAAATCCTCGGTGTGCTGGGCGATCTTCCCCTCGGCGTCCGGGGGCAGAAGCTCCGGGCTGATGGGGGTGTCCAGAATGTCCTGAAGCACCGCCCGGGAGGGGGCGAAGGCGGACATTTCCGAAATCGCGTCGATCATCCAGCGGATCAGGGTCTTGGGGATGGAGGCGTTCACGCCGTACATGCTCATGTGGTCGCCGTTGTAGGTACACCAGCCGAGAGCCAGCTCGCTCAAGTCCCCCGTTCCCACTACGATGCCGCCGACGACACTGGCGTAGTCCATGAGAATCTGCGTCCGCTCTCTGGCCTGAGAATTTTCGTAGGTGCCGTTGTGGACGTCGGGGTCGTGGCCGATGTCGGAAAAGTGGAGGTTCACCGCGTCTTTGATATTGATTTCCTTGCAGGAAATTCCCAGGGTGCGCATCAGCTCCCAGGAATTGTTGTACGTCCGGTCGGAGGTGCCGAAGCAGGGCATGGTCACGCCGCAGACGTCCGACGCAGGCCGCCCCAGCTGGCGCATGGCCTCCACGGACACCAACAGCGCCAGTGTGGAGTCCAGTCCCCCGGAAATGCCGATGACCGCTTTCGCGCTGCCCAGAATGGACAGCCGCTGTTTCAGCCCCGCCACCTGCATGTGGAAAATTTCCATGCACCGCCGGACGCGGTTCTGCTTTCCCGTGGGGACAAAGGGCAGCTTCGACAGCGGATAATCTGCGCCGTCGCTGCGGAGCTCCGGGGCGTGGGTGTCAACAAGCACGGCGGGACGTGCCGGATTCTGCTGGGCGGCGTCCTTGAAGCCCTTGTTTTTCATCCGGTCGGCGCGGATTCTGCCCAGGTCGCAGTCGCAGACCAGCATGTAGTCCGACGCAATGGGTTCCTCCGTTTCGGCAAGGAGCCTTCCGTCCTCCCCGATCAGGCTCTGGCCGGAGAAGATCAAGTCCTGGGTGGATTCCGTGAAACCGGCGGAGCAGTAGGCATAGACGCAGTTCAGCGCGGCGGACTGGTGCTGCACCAGCCCCCGGCGGTAGGCGCGTTTGCCGATGGTCTCATTGGAGGCGGAGAGGTTCAGAATCACCTCCGCGCCGTTCAGCGCCAGAAACGTGGACGGCGGCAGGGGCGTCCACATATCCTCGCAGATCTCCACGCCCAGCAGCGTGCCGCCAACGCGGAAAACGGCTCTCGGGAGAATGGGGACAGGCTCGCCCAGAAGCTCCGCCATGTCCTCCGTCACCTCCGCCCCGGAGGAAAACCAGCGCTTTTCGTAAAACTCATTATAATTGGGAATGTAGGTTTTCGGCACCAGAGCGTGAATCTTTCCCCGGGAAATGACGGCGGCGCAGTTGTACAGCCGCATTCCTGTCCGGACGGGCAGTCCCACCGCCGCCGTTATGTTGGGGTGGTCTTTTGTGCAGTCGGCAATTTTTCGGATTCCCTGCTGAACTCCCGTCCAGAGGGTGTCCTGAAAGAACAAGTCCTGACAGGTATAACCGGTAAGCGCCAGCTCCGGGAACAGGACGATATCCGCCCGCTCCCCGTCGGCTTTTTCGATATAGGCGCAGATATCCTCCGCGTTTTTCGCCGTGTCCCCCACCCTGACCGCCGGTACAGCGCAGGCAATTCTGATAAAATCCAGCATAGGAATTCCTCCCGACCTTTTTCTGAGGGTATCATACCATACTCTTCCCGATTTGCCAAGAGAATATAAAAAACTTGCGGGGAAAGGCCATTTGCCCTCCCCCGCTGTCTTTTGTTAGATTCCGGAAAGCTGGCGCAGCTTGTCCGCCAAATCCGTCTGCTCCCAGGGGCGGCTCTCGATGCCGAAATGACCGTTGGCGGCGGTGTCCGCGTAGATGGGACGGCGCAGGTCGAGCTTGCGGATGATCCCGGCGGGGGTCATGTCGCAGGTCTGCCGGAGAAGCTCCGTCATTTTCTCGTCGGAGATCTTGCCGGTGCCGTAGCTGTCCACCCGAAGGGACACCGGCTGGGCAACGCCGATGGCGTAGGCCAGCTGCACCTGCACCTTGGTCGCAAGACCCGCGGCAACCAGATTTTTCGCCATGTATCTGGCCATATACGCCGCGCTGCGGTCAACCTTGGTGGGGTCTTTTCCGGAGAACGCGCCGCCGCCGTGGGAGAAATAGCCGCCGTAGGTGTCCACGATGATCTTCCGCCCGGTCAGGCCGGTATCGCCGTTGGGACCGCCGATGACAAAATTGCCGGTGGGGTTGATGTGGATATGGGCGACATCCGCAATCCGGAAGCCGTAACGCTCCAGAACCGGGGCAATCACATTCTCCCGGACGTATTTTCTCAGCGCTTCGATGGCAAAATCCGCTCTGTGCATGATGGAGACGACCACGGTGTCGATGCCCACCACGTTTCCCTGCTCGTCAAATTCCACGGTGACCTGGGTCTTTCCGTCGGGACGAAGCAAGTCCGTCTCATGGACGCACTGGGTCAGGCGGCTGCACAGGGCGCGGCTGAGGGCGACAGGCAGGGGCATCAGCTCCGGCGTCTGGGTGCAGGCGCCGCCGAACATCATGCCCTGATCTCCCGCGCCGCCAACCTCGTCGTTGGTTCCCAGAGCAATGTCGGCGGACTGGGTGTGGATGCGGCACTGAATCTCCACCGTGTCGGCGTCAAAGCCGTCGCCGGGGCAGACATAGCCGATTTTGCGGATGGCCTCCCGGGCAACGGCGGCGTAGTCAACAGTGGCCTTCGTGGTGATCTCGCCGCAGATGATGCAGAAATCCGTGGTGACCATGGTCTCGCATGCCACGCGGGAGTTGGGATCCTGGGCAAGGCAGGCGTCCAGGATGGCGTCGGAGATGGAGTCCGCCACCTTATCGGGGTGGCCGTTGGTGACACATTCGGAGGTAAAAAGTCTTTTTTCCATTTTGTTTTTCCTTTCTTTCTGTAACTGAATCTGAAAAAAGAAAAACCGCACACCGAAGATTCGATGTGCGCTTCTATCGAATCCTCATCTTTCGTTTGCCGCCGGATTTGGCACCTTGTGTAAACAGGTTGCCGGGTTTCATCGGGCCGTTCCCTCCACCACTCTTGATAAGGCTTGTATGCAGTTCAACATTGTATTCTACACGATTTTTGCGAAAAGTCAAGTATTTTGTTTACAAATCCGATATAGACATTTGAATGAATTGCTGATAGAATGGGGATACGTTTTTTATACGGAACTCCAATGAAAATCTTCAGAAAAGATTTTCATTTGCCCGAAGGGCATGGAGTTCCTATGAGACTTGTTTTGTGATTTCTTTCCTTATAAATCACAAAACAGGCAGCGCTGTCAGGCGATGCCTTCCTGATTAAAATAAGCATTTTAATCAGGAAATAGTATTAGGAGTTGAGTACCGTGAAAAATTTACGCAAGAAATTTGAGCTTTTCTGCTTCAGGAACCGGGACAAGGGCATCCCCAATCTGATGCTTTACATCGTCATCGGCACCGCCGTGGTCTACCTGTTCAGCCAGATGTCCGGCAACGCCCTTCTGTACAGCGCCCTCCGCTTTGACCGGACAAGCATTCTTCAGGGACAGGTCTGGCGGCTGATTACCTATCCGCTGACCTACAGCGCCGGAAATATTCTGCTTACCGCCATCACCCTGCTGTGCTACTACTCTCTGGGCAGAGCCATGGAAAATGTGTGGGGCACCCTGCGGTTCAACCTGTTTTACCTCACCGGGGTGGTAATGATGGACGTTTACTGCCTGATTTTCGGCGGTCAGGCCAGCGTCACCTACCTGAACCTGAGCCTGTTTCTCAGCTACGCCACGCTGTACCCCGACGCGAATTTCCTGCTTTTCTTCATCATCCCCGTGAAGGCGTGGATCTTCGCGCTGATCGATCTGGCGATGGTGCTGCTCAGTCTGTTTACCGACCCCTTCCCCTACAATCTGTTCTCCGTGATCGCTCTTGCCAACTATTTCCTCTTCTTCGGCAAGGACGTGCTGAATGTGATTCCCGTGTCCTGGCGCGCCAATGCCAGCCGCCTGTTCCGCAGAAAGCCCAAGCAGCCCAAGGCGAAGGTCATCCACTTCAATGCCGGCTCCTACGAAGCCTCCACCGCCACGCCGAAAGCCCCCTACACCCACCGCTGCACAATCTGCGGCCGCACCGATGTGACAAATCCGGAGCTGGAATTCCGCTACTGCTCCAAGTGCAAGGGTTACTACTGCTACTGCCAGGATCATATCAACAATCATACGCATATTCAGTAAGTGAAAAATGGCACGATTTGTGTAAATTCCTCTTGCAATCTTCCGCCGCCCATGGTATAATGTCCGCAGCTACTGAACAAGGAGCCTTTTTATATGGTCACCACGAATTCTTCTGCTCGCTTTTCCTTTTATTACTATTACTTTTTTACCCGAAAAAAGTAATAGCGATTTGTGCTGCAGAAAATTTCAGGAGCTTTAGGGGTTATCTCAGACCGCCGCACGAATTGCCGTGCGGCGGTTATTTTATTATCAGGAGATGTTACGCAATGATCGCAATTCTGAAAAACGGAACCACGCCCTCCCAGATCCAGCACCTTGTGGACTGGCTCAAGAATATGAACCTGGACGTTCACATTTCCGAAGGCACGGAGGTCACCATTCTCGGTCTGGTGGGCGACACCAGTCGGGTGGACATCGACCTTCTGAAAAGCCTGGAAATGGTGGAGACCGTCAAGCGGGTCTCTGAGCCGTTCAAACAGGCCAACCGGAAATTCCACCCCAAGGACACCATCATTGAGGTGGGAAACGCCCGCATTGGCGGCGGGTATTTTGCCGTAATTGCAGGCCCGTGCAGTGTGGAATCCGAGGAGCAGATCATTGCCGTTGCCAATGCCGTCAAGGAATCCGGCGCGTCCATTCTCCGGGGCGGCGCGTTCAAGCCCCGCACCTCTCCCTACGCTTTTCAGGGCATGAAGGACGAGGGCATCCGGCTGCTTCTGGAGGCCAAAAAGGCCACGGGGCTGCCCATTGTCACGGAGATTATGAACATTTCCACCCTCGATCTGTTCGCCGACGTGGATATCATTCAGGTGGGCGCCCGGAATATGCAGAATTTCGATCTTCTGAAGGAGCTGGGCAAAACCGATAAGCCCATTCTGCTGAAACGGGGTCTTGCCAACACCTTGCAGGAGCTGCTCATGAGCGCCGAGTACATCATGAGTGAGGGCAACAGCAAGGTCATCCTCTGCGAGCGGGGCATCCGCACCTTTGAGACCGCCACCCGGAACACCCTCGATCTTTCCGCAGTCCCCGTTCTGCACAATCTGACCCACCTGCCCGTGGTGGTCGATCCCAGCCATGCCACCGGCAAGGCCGATCTGGTCGCTCCCATGGCCTACGCGGCCACTGCCGCCGGGGCAGACGGCATCATGGTGGAAGTCCACAACGATCCCGCCCACGCCCTGTGCGACGGCGCCCAGTCCATCACGCCGCCCCAGTTCGATGAAATCAGCCGGAAAGTCCGGCAGATTCGTGAGGTTCTTGTATGAAAGTCGGTATTTTGGGTCTTGGCCTGATTGGTGGCTCCCTTGCCAGAGCCTACGCTCTGGAGGGGCACACCGTCTACGCCATTCAGCGAAACGAAAGCATGCTGTCCTTTGCCATGCTTTCCGGCGCAGTCCACGGACGGCTGGACGAAACCACCATTCCGGAGTGTGACCTGATTCTGCTTGCCATCTACCCCGGCGGCTGCGCCGACTGGCTGGAAAAGAACGCGCCCCTCGTGTCCAAGGACGCGCTGGTGATCGACTGCTGCGGCATCAAGCGTGAGGTTTGCAGCCGTTGCTTCCCTCTGGCCGAGAAGTACGGATTCACCTTTGTGGGCGGACATCCCATGGCAGGCTCCCAGTATTCCGGCTTCAAATACAGCCGGGCAAACCTCTTTGCGGGTGCGCCCATGGTGCTGGTTCCGCCGGTATTTGACGACATTCAGCTGTTAGACCGGGTAAAAACCGCACTGAAGCCCTGCCATTTTGGCTTTTTCTCCGTCACAACGGCGGAAGAACACGACAAAATGATCGCCTTTACCTCTCAAATGCCCCACATTCTCAGCAACGCTTTCATCAAATCCCCCACCGCCCTGAAGCACAAGGGCTTCTCCGCCGGAAGCTACAAGGATCTGACCCGCGTCGCCTGGCTGAATCCCCAGATGTGGGCGGAGCTGTTCATGGAAAACAAGGACAATGTCCTCTTTGAGCTGGACAGCTATATTGAGAGCTTGTCTGCCTACCACGACGCCATTGCTGCGGACGATATGGCGGGATTGGTCCAGCTGCTGGACGAGGGCAAAAAGCGCAAAGAGGAGGTGGACGGATGAATACCGTTACCGTCCGCGCGTCCAAACAGTATGATATTCTGATTGGTTCGGGGCTGCTGCCCACTTTAGGCGCGGAAGCGAAAAAGCTGGGGAAGGCGCAGAAAATCTGCGTCGTCAGCGAGAGCAACGTCTATCCCCTTTACGGCGCAGCTGTGGAAGAGAGCCTGAAAAGCGCAGGTTTTTCCGTGGTTTCCTATGTATTCCCCGCCGGGGAAGAAAGCAAAAACGGGCAGGTTTTCCTCGATCTTCTGAACTTTCTCGCGGAAAACCAGCTGACCCGCTCCGACATGATCGTCGCCTTGGGCGGCGGCGTGGTGGGCGATCTCGCGGGCTTCGCCGCCGCAAGCTACCTCCGGGGCATCCGCTTCCTTCAGGTTCCCACGACCCTGCTTGCCGCCGTGGATTCCTCCGTGGGCGGCAAAACCGCCATCGATCTTCCCGCCGGGAAGAACCTCGCCGGGGCATTCTGCCAGCCAAGTCTGGTGCTGTGCGACACGGATACCTTAAATTCCCTCCCCACGGACATTTTCCGGGACGGCTGCGCCGAGGTCATCAAGTACGGCGTGCTGTACGACCCGAAGCTGTTTGCCCATTTGGAAGAAAAGGGGCTTGCCTTTGACCGGGAAGCGGTCATTACCCGCTGCGTGGAATTAAAGCGGGACGTGGTCATGGAGGACGAATTTGACACCGGCGCGCGGATGAAGCTGAATCTGGGTCACACCGTCGGTCACGGCGTGGAGGCGAAAAGCCGGTTCGCCCTCTCCCACGGCAAGGCCGTCGCCATCGGCATGGCCATCGTCAGCCGGGCGTCTAACTGCGGCGATACGCCGCGAATCCTGGCGCTTCTGGAAAAATTCGGTCTGCCCACCCGGACGGACTACTCCGCGGACGAGCTTTTCACCTACACTCTCTCGGACAAGAAGCGCTCCGGCGGCACGGTGAATCTCATCATCCCCCGCGCCATCGGCGACTGCGATATCGTCCCCACCAAGGTCGAGTCCCTGAAATCCTTTATTCAGGCAGGTCTTTGATATGGATATCACCATTTTCCCCGGAAAGCTTTCGGGAACCGTCCGCGCCATTCCCTCAAAATCCCAGGCGCACCGTCTGCTGATCTGCGCCGCCTTTGCCGACGC